>NZ_JBCGCS010000100.1:0-683 GCF_038594925.1 Achromobacter sp. JD-1
CCCCGCAGCAGAATGGAGCTTCTGTACCGCGACATGTTGCAGGAAAGCGCGCAGCTCGTCGTTCTGATCGAGCAGCTGACCGTCCGGCAACAAGAAATCGCGGAAACGATGCAGGCTGTTCCGGCCATGGTGCGTCAAGCTGGCTTGGACGCGGCTGCGCACGCGAGCGGCAACGCGGCGCGTGCCCTGCTAGAAGCAAGCCGGACGCTCGGAAAATCGGCCACAGACGCCCGTATCGCGACGCGCGTTGCAACTCGAGCATTGCCCGCGGCCGCGTGGCGAGCTGGCGTGCTTTGTGGCGTATGCGCGCTCGTCGGAAGCGGGATCGGCGGCGCATTGGTGGCCCTCGCTCTTCGCCAGTAGCCCTCGCAGGCCCAATCTCCAAGGCGCTCCGGGGCGCCTTAATCATCTTCCAGAAGGACTTTCATGGCACCCGACATACGCCGGCGAATCATCAAATTCGTCCTCTTATTCCTGCCCCTTTCTGCCTGGCTTCTCACTGCCAAGATAATGTCAGGCATTCCGCTATCGCACGTTACCTGGCTAGTCCTGTCGCATTGGGTCATATCGACGCCGGACTACCCCGCTCTGATCGCGGCGCCGAGCATCGGCTTCGTTCTGGCCCTGGCACTCTCGCTCACGCTCAAAAAATACTCGACCAAAGAAGGCTTTGACGGCGCGGG
>NZ_JBCGCS010000101.1:0-665 GCF_038594925.1 Achromobacter sp. JD-1
GGCTCGGGCTTCCAGTCGACTTTGTCGGGCACAAGTTCGGCGGTGTAGTGGTAGTGCGTGCCTTGTTCGGAACCCGCCGCGTCTTCTTCTTGACTCGTGTGTTGCACGCCATGGTGGCGCATGCGCACGGGGCGCCAGCCTTGGTTCCAGTCTTCGCGCGGGTGGCCGGTCAGATCGAAGGCGACACCGGGAATCAAACGCGCGTCATCGCCTTCGACAAACGCCACGCGCGCATCGCGGCGGCGGCCTAGCAGGCGGGTTTGCGTGAAGGGCTTGCCCGCTTCGTCGCGTTTGTAGCGGCCGGGGTAGTCGTAGCGTTCGTAGCGATGATCCTGGTGGTCAAGGTCGGTGGCGACCGGGGAATGTTCCTGGCTATAGCGCGGATGGGTGTACGTGTAGTCGCGCTGGGTCTGCACGGCGGTGCGGATGCGCGCGGCGTAGGCAAAGCGATGCAGCGCTGGTTCGGCCTGGTCGCCGCCAGGCATGGGGTTGTACAGGACCGGCCCGCCCGCGATCTCGCCATGGATGTAGATGCGGTCACCATGAATCAGGCGGTGCCCGTGTTCCGAGTGCGCGTAGCGGTAGAAGTAGCCTTCTTCGGCCGCCAGCCTGTCCAGAAACGCCAAGTTGGTGTCGCCGGCTTGCACGCAGTATTCGCGGGGCAG
>NZ_JBCGCS010000102.1:0-662 GCF_038594925.1 Achromobacter sp. JD-1
AGCGGGAAATACTTGCCGCCCATCGCCATGACGGTCACCTGCATGCCGCGATCCTTGTCGAACACGATGCCCGTGTAGTCGAACTTGCGTGCCTGGGTGATCAGATGGCCCAAGAGGACCGTCTTGCCGGCGCCGGACTGGCCGATGATCGACGTGTTCCCGAGGCGGCGTTTGCCGGTTTCGTCAACGTCCTGAAGCGAGGCGTGAAAGTTCAAGTAGTAAGGCGTGCCGCCCGTCGTCTTGAGCATCGTGACCGCCGGCCCCCACGGATTGCCTGCGGGCTTTCCGAAGAGGTAGTTGTGCATCGAGAAAAAGCTCAAGAAATTCAGCGAGGTGATCGGCGCCGGGCGAGGGCGCCATTTCCAGTTGCCCGGGAGCTGGGCGGCCCACGCGGCCAAGGATGAGCGATCACACAGACGACCGATGATTTCTTCGTCAGCCAGCGCGCCGCTGATACTCGCGGCCGCCCGAAGGGCCCCCTCGCTGTCATCGCCGAACACCTGGATGGTGGCGTGGTGGTCACCCATGACGAAGCGGCCCGCGGCCAACTCGTCGCGGGCCTTCTTCAGATCTTCGATCTGGGACGCGGAGTAGTCGCCAGAGTCTTCCAGCCACTTGATTTGGCGTGACAGCGCCTTCAGCCCATCGGGCTTTGACATCGC
>NZ_JBCGCS010000103.1:0-654 GCF_038594925.1 Achromobacter sp. JD-1
AAAAACGACCATACCGTGATGCTAGAAGTGTTACCTATGTCCCCGAACACCCGTTACCCATGTCCCCGGTCCATACACGCGATCCGCAGTCGGGTTCTTGCCGCTATTCGTTCGCGCTTCACCCATCCTACGATCACGCGATGCAACGTAGGATGGGTGCAGCGCGCACCGGTCAACGCAAGAACCAAAACACCCCAACGCGCGAAACCCATCAAGCAGCGCAAGGGCTCGCAACAAGATCCGCCACAGCACCGTTGGGTTCTGCACGAAGCTGGTCACAGCACCGCCGCCGTCTGATGGGTTACGCGCGATGCGCAGTCGGGTTCTTGCCGCTATTCGTTCGCGCTTCACCCATCCTACGATCACGCGATGCAACGTAGGATGGGTGCAGCGCGCGCCGGTCAACGCAAGAACCAAAACACCCCAACGCGCGAAACCCATCAAGCAGCGCAAGGGCTCGCAACAAGATCCGCCACAGCACCGTTGGGTTCTACACGAAGCTGGTCACAGCACCGCCGCCGTCTGACGGGTTACGCGCGATGCGCAGTCGGGTTCTTGCCGCTGTTCGTTCGCGCTTCACCCATCCTTGTATGTTTTCATAGCACTTACCGATCTTGCTTCGGGGGTGCTGGGGATCGGGACGCACCCATCCAT
>NZ_JBCGCS010000104.1:0-640 GCF_038594925.1 Achromobacter sp. JD-1
AATCTGCGGGCGAGGCTGCCGTGAATGCCAAACGCATTTATCGGGTCATGCGCGCGCACGATCTATTGATCGCCCGTAAGGTCCAGCTGGCGCGGCCTGAACGCCGTCACGATGGACGCGTGGCCGTCGCGCGCAGCGATCAACGCTGGTGTTCTGACGGTTTTGAATTCCGATGCGACAACGGCGAACCACTGCGGGTGACGTTTGCGCTGGACTGTTGCGATCGCGAAGCGTTGAGCTGGGCGGCCACCACTGCGGGGCACAGCGGCGACATCGTCCGCGATGTGATGCTGGCCGCCGTTGAAAGCCGCTTCGGTGGCACCTTGAAACCACCTCATCCCATTGAGTGGCTAACCGACAACGGCTCGGGCTACATCGCCGAAAAAACGCGTTCGTTCGCCACCGAGATCGGCCTGCATCCATTGACCACGCCCGTGTGCAGCCCGCAGAGTAACGGAATGGCCGAGAGCTTCGTAAAGACCATGAAGCGCGATTATGTTGCCTTCATGCCCAAGCCCGATGCCAATACTGCCGCACATAACTTGGCTCTGGCCTTCGAGCACTACAACGAATCGCATCCACACAGTGCGTTGAAGTATCGTTCTCCCCGAGAGTTCCGGCGTCTCGCCGTTTTATCAAC
>NZ_JBCGCS010000105.1:0-639 GCF_038594925.1 Achromobacter sp. JD-1
ACCGCGCTGCTACCGAGCGACGGATCTGAGCGTGTAGACCGAGCTGAAGTCCAGATCTCGAGCGACATAAATTCCCAGCCGGCCGCCCTGGTTGCGGTAAAGCGTCGGCGGGATGTTGATGGTGTTGTCGAGCACGGTGGTTACTGCGTTTGTGGCCGCCTCGCCCGTGGTATTGAACTGGACCTGGCTGTTATCGCTGCTGCCACGCGAGGTTGCCCACGTACCCAAATCGCTGATCAAGCTGACCATGATGGCCCCGCCGAATCGCTCAGCGAAGTGCGTGTCGATGAAGCCATCCAGCCCTGCCTCACCCAGGGGGCCCGTGCCTGGAGAATCTAGCTGGATGACGACGCCCTTGGGAGTTTCGAGACGTGACCACACTACGCCGACACGCGGCTGGCCTTGTGCCAATACACCTTGCTGATAGCCGATGAATCGCGTCCCCTTGTCGATCAGGACCACGCGGCCGCTCGTCGAGCGGATATCGTGCGGCGCAAAGCAGCTGAGCATGCCCGCCTGCGCAGTCACGAGCTTGGTTTCCTGCACACAATCGATCATTGATCCTTGCGTGATCAACATGTCTCGATTGCCAACCAGGCCAGCCCGAGAAGCGGAGAGCTTCATAGGGGTGAGCTTGCC
>NZ_JBCGCS010000106.1:0-566 GCF_038594925.1 Achromobacter sp. JD-1
CTGCTGGCGCGTAGCTTGTAAAAATCACTGCGATGGGCATCCACAAGTTCCGTGGCAAACGCGAAGCGGGTGTTCCTGCCAATTTGGGCGCGCAACCGCTTGGGGTCCGCGCTGCGCCCCAACTGGGTCAGTTCGTCAATGCGCATGTTCGTGGCACGCTTGCTGATGCTGGCGGCCAGCCAGCTTCGGGTGATGCCGTGGAGGAACCATTCCTTGCCGGTCGATCCGTAGCGCAGGGACTGGCGGCCCAGGCTGGAATACCAGGCCAGGGCGCCGCCCGCCAGATTCGTTTCGCCGGCGGCGGCCAACGCTTCAAATAAGCCATTCGCCTTGTCGAATAGATCGGCCAGATGTTGAACCGCGACGAACCCCGCGTGCACTTGCTGGATCATCCTGTCGTTGGATAGGACAGGGTCATGCGCTTCGGTTTGCGCTCGAATTCGCGCTTCTTCCCGCGTGCGCTGCAATTCCGCCTGAATCTCTGTTTGGTTCAGCGCAAAACCACGCATCGCCAAGTTGGCGCGTTCGCTTGGGTTGCCGGTCCACCACTTCTCGATCAGATCCGC
>NZ_JBCGCS010000107.1:0-560 GCF_038594925.1 Achromobacter sp. JD-1
GTTATTCACCCCAGTCTTGAGAACTTGGAACAAAATAATGCAATCACAACCCGTACTTATCTTCCTCGGCTTGCGCCAAGTACTTAATAAGTACATTTCGTTGTGCTTCTTCCAGATTGTTAAAGAACGAATATAGCTGTTAGGTAAAACCTAACTCATAACACTGACAACAGCGCTATGAGTTAGCCTCTACATCACCACCAGGGCAATTATGAGAATCAATGGTGGAGGTGAACGGGATCGAACCGATGACATCCTGCTTGCAAAGCAGGCGCTCTCCCAGCTGAGCTACACCCCCATATCCTGCATCGCAGAATACTTGGTGGGTCTGGTTGGATTCGAACCAACGACCCCCGCCTTATCAAGACGGTGCTCTAACCAACTGAGCTACAGACCCAAAACCTTCTCGGATCAGTAGTCAGGTAGCTGAAGACCCAGGGAAGAATCCCTCGACCCAAGCCTACAACTGATCCCAGCTATATCAAACAACCGATAAGAGTGGACGCTTAACACGAGCACTTAAGCTCTGAAAGGAGGTGATCCAGCCGCACCTTCCGATA
>NZ_JBCGCS010000108.1:0-559 GCF_038594925.1 Achromobacter sp. JD-1
GCTTTGCTCCATTGAAATCAATGCCGAGTTCAGTCGCCTGTCGTTCCCAGTCACGCTGAAGCTCTTCGCGAGAAATTTCGGGAGCCTTGTCCAGGCGAGTTTTGAGGGCGATAGTTTGCTTGAGTGCTCTGCTCGCAGATTCGCGAGTTTCACCCAACGCCGCCAGTTCGGCATTGATGTCCTGCGAACGCTTGGAGAACCCTTCGATGTGGTCCCGAGAGATGTGCGCGAGTTCGAAGCTTTTGCCCTCGTAGCGAATTTGATGGCCGGACTTCTCCAGGCTGCTGGCCAGCTCGGCGTGATACACCGATTCCACCATGGACTTCAATCGATAAATTTCATCGTTCGATATGGCGACCCAGCGCCCATCGGCCCGTTGGGTGAGGTTCATCAACAGCGCGTGGGTGTGCAGCTGGGGATCCGAATAGGCACCATCGGTGGGCCTGGCCGTCTCGTGCCGAAACTTCGCGATAGCCGCGTTGCCCGTCCGCTCCGTAGTGGTTATTCCCTGCTCCGTCTGGCGCGCGCGCAGTAGCTCTTGTTCCAGAAATTCCAGCGC
>NZ_JBCGCS010000109.1:0-532 GCF_038594925.1 Achromobacter sp. JD-1
GGCTTCGGCATGGTGGGGAATTGACCGATGGACTTCCCTACCCTCGCCAGGCAGTGTGCGCCCGACGTGCACATCAGTACGCTCAGCGCTGTGGTCCGTCACGAGTCAGCCTTCAATCCGCTCGCCATTGGAGTCAACGCCAAGCCCCATGTAAGCATCCGCCCGAAGTCCAAAGAGGAGGCAATCCAGGCGGTGCGCGATCTGATGGCTAAAGGTGTGGACTTCGACGTTGGCTACGGCCAGATCAACGTGCGGAACTGGAAGTGGCTCGGTGTCACGCCCGAGAGTATCTTCGACCCTTGCGTCAACCTCGCATCTGCCCAGCGCGTCCTCGTCGATTGCTACAAGCGAGCTGCCAAGCTGCACGGCCCCGGACAGAACGCGCTGTATGCGGCATTCAGTTGCTACAACACGGGCAACCTGACCTCGGGCTTCAGGAATGGGTATGTCAGCAAGGTCATCGCCGGCGCTGGCCTGGCGGTACCGGCCATCGTGAAGGAGGGCGGCGCGCCCGCCAATGCTGACGCCAAGA
>NZ_JBCGCS010000011.1:0-220773 GCF_038594925.1 Achromobacter sp. JD-1
GCCGTCTGGTCCAGCATGGCGCCGAAGTCGATGGCGGGGTTGAAGCTGGACAAGTCCAGCTCCAGCCGATAGGTCTCTGACAGGGCTTCGTCCAGCGTGAATTCAATAACGTCGAATGCCACACCGCGAGCGGACGGCACGAAGGTAAAGCGCAGATCGGATGAGGGGGGCATGGAGGGTTCCTGGGCAGGCGCACCGCAATACTCGCGGCCATACCTCAATGCAACTTCCGTGCCAGCTTTCCGTTTCCTGGATTAAACGCAATGGATTCAGAGACTTACGATTCAGAGCCAGCGCGTCCCTCCAGGAATTGGCCACCAAACCGCTGAAAACACGCGTTTTTCAGGGGAAATCAGGCCACATTTGACCCGCTTTTTGCTAAGCCATTGATTCATAAGGAAGTGCATCGAGTCAGATTTGGCCCGATCGAGTCAAATCTGGCCCACACGGCAGACGTACCGCCATTTCGCTCGCGGCCAACCCGATAGCGCCCTCCCCCCCAGCCATGCGTGTTCCGCATGGCCTTGATCAAATCCGGCATGCCCTCGCTGCCCTGATCGTCCCTACCATTAAGCCTTCCGACGACGGCGCCCTAGGCGCCAGCCACATCACAACAAGGCAAGGGGCATATATGGATCAACCCGTCCAGGCGGCGCTGCGAGCCGGCACGCTGACCGGTATGCGTGCAGCAAACGGCATGTGCCGCTACAGCGCCATTCCCTATGCGCAGGCACCCGTGGGCAGCCTGCGCTTTGCGCCGCCGCAAGCGCCCACGTGGCGCGGTGAGCGCGACGCCACCCAGCCAGGGCCGGTATCACCTCAACTGCCCTCGCGGCTGCGCGAGGCCATGGGCGATTTCGATACCCCGCAATCCGAAGACTGCCTGCACCTGACGGTGTGGACGCCCGCCGCGGACCAACAGCGCCGGCCGGTGGTCGTGTGGTTGCATGGCGGCGCCTGGCAAAGCGGTGGCGGCGCGCTGGACTGGTACGACGGCTCCGGCCTGGCAGCGCGCGGTGACCTGGTGGTGGTGGCCGTGAACTATCGGCTGGCCGCGTTGGGCTGGCTGTACGTGCCGGGGCAGACAGCGAACGTGGGCCTGCTGGACCAGGAGGCCGCCATTGATTGGGTGCTGGACAACATCCAGGATCTGGGCGGCGATCCCGAACGCATCACGGTCATGGGTCAATCGGCCGGCGCATCTTCCATTTGCGCGATGCTGGCGCGCCGTCCGCGCTTCTCGCGCGCCATCCTGCAAAGCGCCGCGCTGGGTCGGGGGTTCCGCACCGCGTCCCAAGCCGACGCGCTGGGCCGTGCCTTTCTACAGGCCGCCGGCGTCGACACCCTGGACGCCGCGCGCGCGCTTCCCGTGTCGGCCTTGCTGGCCGCGCAACGGGCGCCCGCCGTGGCCGAAGCGCTGCGCGCCGAGGGCAGCAGCCGCAGCCAGTTCGGCCCCGTTCTGGACGGACAGGTGTTGCCGGAAGGCATTGCGCCGGCACTGCGTCAGGCCGCGTCGCGGGCGGATGTGCTGGTGGCGTATACCCGCGACGAAATGGCCGCGTTTCCCGACCACGCCCTGGATGCGGCCAGCCACCAGATGGGTGACGAGGTCTTCGGCGCGCCTTCCCGCCTGTGGGCGCAAGAGGCCTTGGCCCAAGGCCGTCAAGCCTGGTTGGCGCGCTTTGACGTGGCGCCTTCCACGCGCTTCGGCGCCTGCCATTGCATCGAACTGCCCTTCGTGTTCGGCACGCTACCGGCCTTTGCCGATGCACCCATGCTTGCAGGGCTGAGCCAAGATCACGCGGAACAGCTGGTGACGCAGACCCAGCAGGCATGGATAGCGTTCATACGCGGCGACGCGCCCGACTGGCCGATGGCGCCGCATCAACAACTGCTGGCCTGAACCAGCAACAAATACAAGGGGAATTCCATGTTCAAGCAAACCGTGCTGGCGCTTGCGCTGCTGACGCCGCTGGCCGCGCAGACCACGCAGGCCGCCTATCCCGACAAGGCGGTGAAGATCATCGTGTCGAACCCACCGGGCGGGCCGGTGGACGTGATGCTGCGCGTCCTGGCCAGCAAGCTTGGCGCCGCCTGGGGCCAGCCCGTGGTGGTGGAGAACCGGCCCGGCGCGTCCGGCATCATCAGCACCGGCGCGCTGGTCAAGTCCGCGCCTGACGGCTACACGCTGGGCATGGTGGTGGCCTCGTCGGTCACCATCGTGCCCTTCGCGGTCGACAGCCTGCCCTTCGATACCGAGAAAGACCTGCAACCCATTTCGCTGGTGGCGCGCACGCCGTTCATATTCATCGTGCCCAAGGACAGCCCCATCAAAACCTGGGACGATTTTGTGCGCGAGAGCAAAGCGCGCAGCCTGAGCGTGGGCTCGTTTTCAATCGGCACCGCGTTTCACCTGGTGTGGGAACAGACCGCGCGGCGCGCGGGAATCCAGGCCTTGTACGTGCCGTCGTCTTCATCAGGAAAAACGCAGAACGACCTGATCGGCGGCCAGCTGGATGTGGGTCTGGACGCGCCCTCCAGTTCCAAGGGCTTGATCGACAGCGGCCGGCTGCGTGCGTTGGCCATCACCAGCCCGGAGCGTTTCGGCGGGCTGCCCGACACGCCGACGCTGAAGGAATCCGGCTTGAAAGACTACGCGCCGCAACCATGGATTGGTCTGATGGCGCCTGCCGGCGTGCCGAAGGATCGCGTGGCGCTGATTCAGAAAACCGTGTCGGACATCCTGAAGCAGCCCGAGATGCGCGCACAAATGGAAACGCTGGGGATGATACCGATCGGCAGTACGCCGGAAGAACTCGCGGCCACGATCAAGGCAGATCGCGACACCATGGCGCCCCTGATCAAGGAACTGGGCATCAAACTGCAGTAGCGCTTTCCTTGCGGCATCACCTTGCGGCCATTCCGCATTGACGGCCGGGCAGGCCCTGGATACATTGGCCGGCAACCCTGCGCCATCGGCATCGATGGCGTTGCCTTTTTACCCCGTGTGCGTTTGCATGTGCATTTGCATGTGCATTTGCATTTGCGCCGCGGGGCCAATCCGCACGATCCCAGGAATTTTCATGAACAGCTACCGCGTCGGCATCGCCGGCTTCGGCGCCATCGGCCAGGCCGTGGCGCAATCCCTGGATGCCGGGCTACCCGGCCTGACCCTTGCCGCCATCGCGGTGCGCGACCCCAAGGCCGCACCCGAGGTGGCGTGGACCCAGGCGGCGCCGGCCTTCACCACCCTCGACGCGCTGCACGAGCATTGCGACGTGGTGGTGGAATGCGCGCCTGCCTCGGTGTTCCGCAACATTGCCGAACCCGTGCTGCGCGCCGGCAAGAAGATGGTGGTGCTGAGTTCCGGCGCGCTGCTGCAAAACGATGACCTGATTGAACTCGCCCGCCGGCACCACGGGCAGATCCTGGTGCCGTCGGGCGCCATCCTGGGGCTGGACGCGATTACCGCTGCCGCCGAAGGCGTCATCCACTCCGTCACGATGATGACGCGCAAGCCGCCGCGCGGCCTGATGGGCGCCCCCTACCTGACCGACAACAACATCAATCTTGATGGCCTGACCGAACCGCGCCTGATCTTCCGTGGGTCGCCGCGCGAAGCCGCAACGGGTTTTCCGGCGAACTTGAACGTGGCGGTCAGCGTGTCCCTGGCGGGCATCGGACCCGACCGGACCACACTGGAAATCTGGGCCGACCCGTCCTTGGAACGCAATGTGCACCGCGTGGAAGTCGTGTCGGATTCCGCCATGTTCTCGATGGAAATCCAGAACATCCCGTCGGCCAATCCCAAGACCGGCCGCATCACCGCGCAAAGCGTCATTGCGGTCTTGCGCAAGCTGACCGGGCCGTTGCGCGTGGGGACCTGAGCCGAATCACGCCGCCTCGCGCAGCGCGGCCTTGTCTTGCGGCGGCGCCATCGGGCCCGTCGTCCACCCGCCTGCGCCATCCAGATGCAGCCGATGCGTATGGAACGGGTCCAGCGTGCTGCGGTGCCCCACGCTGACCAGCATGCAGTCAGGCAAGGCGCTG
Organism: Achromobacter sp. JD-1; assembly: GCF_038594925.1. Classification (NCBI taxonomy): domain Bacteria; kingdom Pseudomonadati; phylum Pseudomonadota; class Betaproteobacteria; order Burkholderiales; family Alcaligenaceae; genus Achromobacter; species Achromobacter sp. JD-1. The sequence continues at coordinate 4,051 of NZ_JBCGCS010000011.1, forward strand.
CGCAGCAGGCCGTACAGCATGTGTTCCAGCCCTTCGTCCGTGGCGGAGGTGGCTTCATCCAGGAACACGATGGCCGGGCGGTTGAACAGCACGCGCGCGAACGCCACGCGCTGCTGTTCACCAATGGACAGGATGCGCGACCAATCCGCCACCTCGTCCAGCCGATGGCTCAGATGCCCCAGGCTGACCAGACGCAACGCATCCACCAGCCGCGCGTCGTCTTGCGGCAGCGCTTGCCCGGGATAGGCCACCGCGCTGCGCAGATCACCCAGCGGCAGGTATGGCCGCTGCGACAGGAACAAGGCCGCCGTGCCCTCCGGCCGCCGCACATGGCCTTGCGCATAGGGCCACAAGCCCGCCAACGCGCGCAACAAGGTGGTCTTGCCACTACCGGACGGCCCCTTGATCAGCAAGGTCTGCCCGGGATGCAAGCGCAGATTCAAGCCTTGCAGCAAGGCGTGGCCATCGGGCCGCCTGACCGTCACGCCATTGATGTCCAGGCCATCGGGCAAGGGTTCCGTATCCACCGAAGGCAGCGCACGCGCGGCTTCGTTGGCGTCGAGAAAACCATTCAGCCGGTCCAGCGTGGCGCGGTACTGCGCAAAGCTGTCGTAAGACGTACGAAAGAAAGACAGCGCGTCCTGCACCTGCCCGAACGCCTGCGAGGTTTGGATGACGTCGCCGAGCTTGATCGCGCCGCTGAAAAAACGCGGCGCTTGCAGGATGAAGGGAAACACCACCGCCACCTGGCTTACCGACAGGTTGAAGCCGTCGAACTTCAGGCCCCGATACACGCGCGCCCACAGGTTGGCGATGTAGGCGCTAAAGCGCGTCCACAGCGTGCCGCGCTCGACCGCTTCGCCTTGATAAAACGCCACGTTTTCAGCGTTCTCGCGCAGCCGCACCAGCGCATAGCGAAAGTTGGCGGTCAGCCGTTCAGACAGGAAATTCAGCTTGATCAGCGGCCGGCCGATCTTGAAGGCGAACCAGGTGGCGACGATGACGTACAGGAACACCACGAACACCATGGCGCGCGGAATTTCCACGCCCGCCACCATCAAGGGGCCGGACAAGCCCCACAAGATGCCGGTGAACGCCACCAAGGACACAATCGCGCTTAACGCGCCGATGGCAAGCGTGCGCGACCCCGTCACGAACATCGAGATGTCTTGTTCGATGCGTTGGTCGGGGTTGTCCACGGGCTCATCCACGAAATGGCCCCGGTAGTACGCGCCCGCGCCCAGCCAGTCGCGTGTCAGGCGGTCGTTGAGCCACACGCGCCAGTGGATGTCGAAGGCCTGGCCCACGTAGCTGTCGGCCAGCGCGCGCACCACATGCACACAGGCCAACACTGAAAAAATGCCCAGAAAGCGCCAGAACGCGCTCTGGTCCAGCGCTTGCAGCGCACTATAAAAGCCGTTGTACCAAAACGAGAACAGCACTGTCATGCGCACGGCGGCCATGGCCAACAGCAGCAGCACGGCCAACGTCAACAAGGGCCGCCAACTACGCCGGGGCGTCAGATACGGCCACGCCAGGCGCCAGAACTTGCGCCCCCAATCGGTCGTGCGCGCCAGCACGACGGACACGACGGCCAGCGCAAGCGCCGTGATGCCAAACGCGCTCGCCAACCAGATGGCGCTGTCCACCAATTGCTGCTGCCAGTTCAGATCCATCGACACGCCCCTATCAACACCGATCCTGGTTAGACGGGGACTTTGTGCCGGGTTCCACGAAAAATGCGGTCTTAAGCGTCGCTTAAGCGTTTCGGCTGGGTAGGTGAAGGCGGTTTGAAAGGATGGGCCGCATCAGCGCGTGCCCAGGTCCAGATTGGCGAACACATCGGCCAAGGTAGGCACCGAGCGCGCGGGCCAGATGGCGCTCAGGTCGAAGCTGGGTAGCGCTTGGCCGTCGCGCACTTCGCAAAAGCGCACGCCGCCAAAATTCATCGTGCGGATCCAACTGGGCAGCAAGGCCACCCCGCATCCACCCGCTACGCAAGACAGCACCGTCAGCGTGCGGTTGGCCTCTTGCGCGACGTGCGCGTCGTGGCCGCCCTTGCGCATGGCGTCCAGGATGCCCGCATAGAACGCCGGCAATTGCGCCTGCGGGTACATCACCAGCCCGGCGTGCGCAATCTGCGCCATGGATACCGTGCCGTCGTCGGCTACGTCAAACTCATCCGGCACGGCGGCCACCAAGCGGTCACGCAGCAGTTGCCGTTCGCGCATGCGTCCGCCCACCGCCACCGGCGTGTGCATCAGGCCGATATCGATCTCGCCGGTTTGCAGCGCATCGGCCTGCTCGGCATTGCTCATCTCGCGCAAGATCACGCGCACCCCGGGCGCCTGCCGCCGCATCTCGCGCAGCGCGCGCGGCAAGGTGTCAAACAAGGCCGACGACACCAGGCCCACCGTCAGTTGCCCCGCGCTGCCGCGCCCGATCTCTTGCGCGCGATGCGCCGCCGCGTCGATCCGGGCCACGCTGATACGCACGTCTTCCAGAATGGCCAGCGCGGCCGGCGTGGGCGCGGCCCCCAGCCGCGACCGCTCAAAGAGACGCACGCCCAGATCTTTTTCCATGCGGCTTAGCGCCTGGCTCAAAGCGGGTTGCGCAATGCCCAGCCAGTCAGACGCGCGGCTCACGCTGCCGTGATCCACCACCGCCAGGAAATACCGCAGGTGCCTGGTTTCCATATTGATCCGATATATAAATCGCAGTTTCAAACAATAGAAAACTATACCTCGACTCCCTAGAATCCGGCCATATAGAAGAGCGCGCGGCCATGCCCGCGCCACGGACAGGAGACTGCTTTGCCCCCGCTTTCGAACGGCGTTGCCGTCGACACCCATGCACACGTATTCCGGCAAGGCCTGGCGTTGGCAGGCACCCGCCGCCATACCCCGGATTACGACGCCACGCTGGCCGACTACCTGGCGCTGCTGGATGCGCACGGCTTGAGCCATGGCGTGCTGGTGCAACCCAGCTTCCTGGGCACCGACAACAGTCACATGCTGCAAGCGCTGCGCGCGGCGCCCGAGCGCTTGCGCGGGGTGGCCGTAGTGGCACCGGAAATCACGGACGCGCAGCTACAAGCGCTGGCCGACGGCGGCGTGGTGGGTATCCGGCTGAATCTGATCGGTCTGCCCCCCCCTGCCCTGCATGCCTCGCCGTGGCAAGCCTTGCTGGAACGCGTCAATGCGCTGGGGTGGCACGTAGAAGTCCACCTACAGGCCGCGCGCCTGCATGAAGTCTTGCCTGCATTGCTGGCGGCGGGCTGCCGCGTGGTGGTGGACCACTTCGGCCGGCCCGACCCGGCGCTGGGCGTGTCCGACCCCGGCTTTGAATACCTGCTGCAACAAGGCCGAAGCGGCCAGGTGTGGGTGAAGTTGTCCGCGCCCTACCGCAATTGGACGGGTACGGACTGCGCCGCGTCTGGTCGGCAGGCCGCGCAGCTTTTGCTTCAGGCCTACACGGCCGAACGCCTGATGTGGGGCAGTGACTGGCCGCACACCGAACATCGCGACGTGGCGTCCTACCCTGCGGCAACGCAATGGCTGGACGCCTGGATCGACGATCCCACGCAACGACGCGGCGTGCTTGCCGATACGCCGTTGCAATTATTCCAATTCCAAGGAGACAAACCATGAACCCCTTCTTCAAACGACTGGCCCACCGTGGCAGCGTGTTGATCGCGGCAGGCCTGTTGGCAAGCGCCGCGGGCGCCGCATCGGCCGCTTATCCCGAACGCCCCGTCACGCTGGTGGTGACGTATCCGCCGGGCGGCACCGTGGACGTCGTTGCCCGCCTGATCGGCCCGAAGCTGGCCGCCGAATTGGGCCAGCCCGTAGTGATTGAAAACCGGGGCGGCGCGGGCGGCATGATCGGCGGCGCGGTCGTGGCCAAGGCGCAGCCTGACGGCTATACCTTGATGCTGGATGCGTCCAACCACGCGCAGAATCCCGCGCTGCATTCCAAGATGCAGTTCGACACGCTGACCGCCTTCGCGCCGGTATCGCTGCTGCTGCGCGTGCCCAACGTGCTGGTGGTCACGCCGTCGTATGAAGTGAAGTCGGTGGCCGACCTGATCCGGCTGGGGCAGCCCGACGCCAAGGAACCGGTGTACTTCGCGTCGGCCGGCCCCGGCTCGGCGCAGCACCTGGCCGGCGAACTGTTCAACCTGCTGGCCAAGACAAATCTGCAGCACGTGGCCTACAAGGGCGGCGGCCCGGCCATGATCGACGTCATGTCGGGCCAGGTGCCCGTCATGTTCGCCAGCATGGGTTCGTCGTGGCAGCACGTGAAGAACGGCAAGCTGCGCGCGGTAGCCGTCGGCGGCTCGGAGCGTTCCAAGGCCGCCCCCGATCTGCCCACCATCGCAGAGTCCGGCGTGCCAGGCTACGAAACCTATGAATGGAATGCCGTGTTCGCGCCGGCCGGCACGCCGCCCGCCATCGTGGAGCAGGTGTCGCAAGCGTTGGCCAAGGTGCTGAAAGACCCCGCCATTGCCGCGCAGTTGGCGGGTATTGGCGCGGAGCCCATCGGCTCGACCCCGGCCGAACTCGACATCTTCCGCCGCGCCGAGATCGCCAAATGGCAGCGCGTCGTCAAGGAAGCCAATCTGAAACTGGATTAAGACCTGCCCGGCCCGCCGGCACATTGCCGGGCGGGCCGGGTTGGCGGAAAGCCGGACTTGCGGCGTCCCTCAGGGCGCCGTTTTTTTTGAATGCGCGCTCGGGGCTATCATTGCGGCTTGGGCAAAACACATCGCAAAGCGCTTCAAAATGGACAAAATTCGACTCGACAAATGGCTGTGGGCCGCGCGCTTCTACAAGACGCGCAGCCTTGCCGTGCAAGAGATCGGCAAGGGCCGCGTCTTCGTGAACGACCAGGCCGCCAAACCGTCGCGCGAAGTCTCGGCCGGCGACCGCGTCACCATCCGCAAGGAAGACCCCGCGCTACAGGTGCAAGTCGTTGCGGTCAGCGGCGTGCGTGGCCCCGCGCCGGTTGCGCGGCTGTTGTATGAAGAAACTCCCGACAGCATTGCCGCGCGCGAACGCGCGGCGGAAATGCGGCGGCTGGCGCCGGAACCCGCGTTGGGTATTGAAACCGGCCGCCCCACCAAGCGCGACCGCCGGCTGATCGACCAGATGCGAGGCAAGTAAGCATCATGAAACGCAGCTCAAGCGGCGGCCTGGTCTATTCCACCGAATCCGGCCGCATGTGCCCGACATGCCGCCAGGCACTTGCGCAATGCCAATGCAAAACCGCCGCGCGCGCCCTGCCTGCGGGCGACGGCGTAGCGCGTGTATCGCGCGAAACCAAGGGCCGCGGCGGCAAAAGCGTAACGGTCGTACGCGGACTGGCATTGGACCCGTTAGCACTTGCGGCCCTGGGCAAGCAACTGCGCACGGCATGCGGCTCGGGCGGCACCACCAAGGATGGCGTGATCGAGGTGCAGGGTGACCACTGCGAACGCATCATCAACGCCCTGACAAGCAGCGGCCATCGCGCCAAGCGCGCGGGTGGCTGAACCGGACAAGACACTCATGAATGATCTGGCAATAAGCAGCGTGGTCAGTTGGCACGCGCATGTGTACTTCGACGCGGCCAGCCGCGACGCCGCGTTTGCATTGCGTGAACGCGTGCTGGCGCAGTGGGACGGCAAGATGGAAATGGGGCGCTTCCATGAGCGCCCCGTCGGCCCGCATCCGCTATGGAGCTACCAGATTGCGTTCGCCCCTGAGCACTTCGCCGACATCGCTACCTGGCTCACGCTGAATCACGGGGCGCTTGACGTGTTCATGCATCCGAACACGGGCGATTCACTACGCGACCACCGCGATTGCGCCGTGTGGATCGGACGCAGCCATGTACTGAACCTGCAAGCGCTGGGCGGCTGACCCCGACAGGCGCGGGGCCACTGACTTCTTACAGCGCACGGCCCACGATCAGCGGGTCCAGCGCCAGGCCGGGTTCACCGCTCTTGCCCTCGTAGGGCAGGCGGTTAAGCACATAGCGCATGGCGTTCAGGCGCGCGCGCTTCTTGCAGTCCGACTTCACCACGATCCACGGCGCGTCGGCAGTATCCGTATGCGCGAACATCGCCTCCTTGGCGCGCGTGTAATCGTCCCATTTATCCAAGGACGCCAGGTCCACCGGGCTCAGCTTCCATTGCTTCAGCGGATGCACCTTGCGTTGCAGGAAGCGCCGGCGCTGCTCTTCGCGGCTGACCGAAAACCAGAACTTCACCAGGTGGATGCCGCTGGATACCAGGTGGCGTTCGAAGTCCGGCACCTGGCGCAGGAAGTCCAGGTATTCCTGCTGTGAACAAAAGCCCATCACACGCTCAACCCCGGCGCGGTTGTACCAGGACCGGTCAAACATCACGATCTCGCCGGCAGTTGGCAGATGCTGCACATAGCGCTGGAAGTACCACTGGCCCTTCTCGGTATCCGAGGGCTTTTCCAGCGCCACCACGCGTGCGCCGCGCGGATTCAGGTGTTCCATCATGCGCTTGATGGTGCCGCCCTTGCCCGCCGCGTCGCGCCCTTCGAACAGAATCACCACGCGCTGCCCGGTGGCCTTGACCCAGGCTTGAAGCTTCAGCAACTCCACTTGCAACTGGTACTTCTGCTTTTCGTAATTGCGGCGCAGCATGCGGTGGCGATAGGGGTAGATACCTTCGCGCCAGTCCATCGCCAGCTCTTCGTCGGGATTGCGCCGCGTGCCGGGCGCCTGCGTGTTGGCCTCCAACAGCGCGCGATGCACGGCGCGTGCGTCGTCGGGCGACAGTTCTTCGATGACGGAACGCAGCGCCTCGTGGGCTTGCGCGTCGGGGCCGACGGTATAGCGGCGGGCAATGTCCGCCAGCACCGACACCGTTTCCTGCCGCGCGGCGTCTTCACGTGCCCTGACCTGCGCGGCCATCACCTGCTTGCGCGCCAGCACGCCATTGTTGGCGGACGGCGCCGGGCGCGAGGCCGCGGCGCTGCCGGTTTCGGCGCTACGTTTGGCACTGTTTTTTGCGCTGTTTTTTGCGCTGCTGTCAGCGCTGCTGTCAGCACTACTCTTGGCGGCGCCTGGCGAAGCTGCGCGGCGCTTGCGCGGCGCGGCGGCTACATTGTCCGGAATGGCTTGCGGTGTCTTGTCTGTCATCGATCCTGTCCTTGCTGCGCTTGTCGTCCAGCCCACGCTGGCCAACCCAGAGCGAGCAGCCCGTCAGGGCAAGGCGCAACCCTACCTGCTTGCATGCGGCGTGGAATTGACGAGAATCAAAGGTTGTAACATTCTTTACAACAACAGGCGCCGCTACACTGCCGAATCCTCATCGCTCCCTACCTCTCATGTGGTCACGCATCAAGCGCTTTCTGTCCGGCCCGCCCGCGCCCGAAGATCCTTTCCGGCAATCGGTGAGCTTCGACGATGCCGGGTTCACGCGGCACTGCGAATTGGCGCGCGCGATGGGCCTGCAAGCGTTCTGGCCTTGGGCGGACGTGCATGAGTTCGGCTTTTCATTCCAGCGCGCACTCTATCCCGACCCCTGGTATGGCGACTACATGGAAAGCCTGTGGTACCTGTGGCTACGCTGCGAAGACGGCGACATGATGCGGGTGTTCATTGATGAACGGCTGCTGGACGCCAACCATTTGCCGCCCGCGCTGTTGCGCAACCTGCCCGGGCTGGACATAAGCGTGCTGCACGCCGGGCTGGCGACCGCGCGCCGGGGGCTGCGCCATTTCAAAGGCGAAGGCGAGTGGCCCGCCTGGCGCCGCGATAGCGCCGCGCCATAGCCCCCGCTATAGCCCCGAGTCATTGCCGGACACTGGATGCCAGGCACGGCACTTGCTGACGCCCTGGCCCGATTGACGCCGTCAAACTCGCTTACTACAGTCAAGACCGATGACCCCATTTGTTGGTGCGCCATGAATTCCCAGGAAAACACGCTGTCGCCATGGAAGCGCTTGCGCGCGCACCGTGGCGGGCGCGTCGCGTTAAGTGCAGGGCTGATTGTGCTGGCGGCCATCGCGGCCACGCAGGCATGGGACCACCTGGGCGAACGCGCTCAGGAAAAGGTCGCCACCGCTGAAATCCGCAAGGTCGCGGATACGCTCAGCCAGATGGTGGCGGGCGCCGAGGGCGAGCCGGACGCCCTGCCATCCATCGACCCCACCCCCAAGGCCAAGGGTTTCTATGGCGAACTGGAACGGGCGGTCAAGACGGTGGCCAGTGAACGGGTGGCGCAGCACAAGGCCTATCTGACCGAGCTGAAAGACATCGGCATGCCCCGGTTGCTGGACGCGCACCGGCTGGCGCTGGACACCGGCCTGGTGGAAAGCCGAATGATTCTTGAGCAGGCCGAGCGCCTGGTGCCCAAGTACCGCGACCAAAGCATCCGGGTGCTGCAAGACATGCCGGAACTGATCCGGTCGCTGGCCATACGCGAACCCGAAAAGCAGAAGATGATGAACACGCTGACCGCAACCCTGGCGCGCCGCAGCGACAGCCTGGGCCAGGTCTGGCTGCTGGAAACGCGCATCCTGCACGAGTTCGGCCAGATGATTTCACTGCTGGATGACAACCGCCAGTTTTGGTACGCCGACCATGACGAGCTGATGTTTGAACGCGACGGCGACTTGAAGCGCTTTAACCAACACATGGTGGCGATCAACAAGATGGCGTTTGAACAGGAACGGCTGGGCAAGCAGCAGTTGGCCAACCTGTTCGCGGTACTTCCTTGACACCCTGCCCCGCGCCGTCCGTCAGAACGGCTTGACCACCACCAGCGTCACGATGACCGCGCACGCGATCACGGTGAATGGCGCGTAAAGGTCCACCAGCGGCGGACGCTTGAGCGAGCCGTTGACCATCCGGCGCAACGACGCGCTTTGCAGGCCCAACAAGGCCGACAGCGCCAGCGCACAGCCCACCTTGATCCAGATCCAGTTCATGGCGAACCAGCCGAAGGTCATGGCCAGATGCAGGCCAATCAGCCACGACACGAGCATGGCCGGCGTGGTCACCCACAGCGTCCAGCGCCGCAGCGCGCCAAGCATCTTGCGTTCCTTGGGCGCTTCATCGCCGTCTTGCGGCTGCGACGACAACAGAAACAAGGACACGAACAGCGAGCCGACAATCCACGTCACCACGGCCGCCACATGGGCCATCTTCAAGAGTTGATACGTCATGGCGCGGGCTTGTCCGCGCCGGCGTCGGACGCCGATTCGGCTTTCTCGTTGAGCGTGGCCGAACCGGAGGGACCATTCGCGGTGGCCGGGTTCAGCGTGTCGGCTGGCGCGTCCGGCGACACCACGGGGTCAGCCGGCGGCTCGGCAGGCTTGGAGGCGGCGGGCGGCGGGGACGTGGTGCTGGGCATGGAGGGCTGAGCGGCGCTGGCCGGGCCGGACGGAGCGGCTGGTGGCGCCACCTGGGGCACAAGCTTGGGCGCAACCCGTGGCGCAACATGCGGCGCCACGGCGGCCTCGGCATCCGGCAGGAAACGCTGCAAAAGCTGGAAAAACCCTTCGTAGAACTTCGGCCGCGACACCGTCTGGCTGGCCGTCTTCACCAGCGAATCGTCGCTGGAACCGAACGGCATCGATACCTGCCCCAGCACGCTCACGCCCACGCTGGCCGAGCTGGTGGTGCGCTTGATGGAATAGCGGTCTTGCACCGCGTTGGCGAACACCGTGGCGCGCTGGTTGGCGCTGCCGTCCGAGGCGCAATCAATATTGAAATTGATCTGCGTGTGCTGGCCGTCTTCGCCCTGGAAATTCTTGTGGCCGGACACTCGCGCCGGGTCAAAGCGATCGATGTTGTAGCCCTGGCTCAGCAAGGCGCGGCGGCCCGCGTCGCAGGCCGTGGTGCTGGCAGTGGGAAAGGTGCGCGAGAACACGTCGTTCTGCGTGAAGTCTTCGCGTTCGTAGGCCGGTTTGGGGGAGGTACATCCCGCCAGGATCGCCGTCAGGCAGACAAACAGGGCAACAGGCAGACGACGGGTAACGCAGGGCATGAGGGGTCCGGCTTTGGGCGTAAAGCGGGCATTATCGACCAGAAAGAAACGGCTGGCGAATGGCTGCCAACCGGATCCCCCCGGCCCGTGATGCGTTGAAACAGTTAATTCACCCGAATACACCTCACCTCGTGCCCCGACGCCACGGGCACGATGTCCGGCACCGCCGCCTGGCAGCGCGGCTCGGCCAATCCGCAACGCGGCGCGAACGCGCATCCGGGCGGCAAGGCGGCCAGGTCGGGCGGCGACCCCGGTATGGTTTCCAGCCGTTGACCTTTCTGCATGGCGCCATGCGCGCGGCCCTTCAGCAAAGCCAGCGTGTAGGGATGACGCGGTGCGCGCAGCAGGTCCGCCACGCTGCCCTGCTCCACGATGCGCCCGCCATACATCACCGCCACCCGGTCGGCAATTTCCGCGGCCGCACCGATGTCATGGGTCACAAACACGATGGACAAGCCCAGTTCGCGTTGCAGCTCGCGCAGCAACAGCAGAATCTGAATCTGCACCGTGGCGTCCAGGGCGGTGGTGGGCTCATCCGCCAGCAGCACCTTGGGGTTGCACGACAGGGCCAGCGCGATCATGGCGCGCTGGCGCATGCCGCCGGACATTTCATGCGGATAGGCTTGCAGCCGCCGCTCGGGGCTGGGAATACGCACGCGCTCGAACAGCGACAAGGCGCGCGCACGCGCCTCGGCGGCGCTCTTGCCGGTGTGCCGGCGCACCATTTCTTCAATCTGACGGCCCACGGTGTAGACGGGGTCCAGCGCCAGCAACGGCTCCTGGAACACCATCGACACCACCGGGCCGCGCAGGGCGGCAAGCTCGCGGGCGTTCATTGCCAGCACGTCGCGGCCATCCACGCTCATTTCGCCGCTGATGCGCGTGCGGCGCGGCGGGTGCAGCCGCATCAGGGCGCGCAGGGTCACGCTCTTGCCGGAACCAGATTCGCCGATCAGCGCCACGGCTTCTCCGCGCCCCACGTCCAGGTTCACGCCATTCAAGGCATGCACGGTCTTGGCGCCCGCCTGAAAGGCGACTTCCAGGTTGCGGATGCGGACCAAGGGGGAGGTCGGCGCGGTCATGTCAGCGCTCCAGAAGCGGCATAGCCCGAATCAGGTTGATGGATCAGGCAGCGCACGGCATGGCCGCCCTGCTGCGTCACGGCTGGCGCTTCGGCCGCACAGGCCGCGCGCGCAAACGCGCAGCGGGTGTGGAAGCGGCACCCCGAAGGCGGGTCGATGGGGTTGGGCGGGTCGCCAGACAAGGGCGCCGATTCCGTGCGCTGCCCAGGTTCCATCGACGGCATGGACCGCAGCAGCGCTTGCGTGTAGGGATGGCGCGGCGCGTCGAACACCTGATCCACCGGCCCCAGCTCCACGACCTCGCCCAGGTACATCACCATGACGCGGTCCGAGATGTAGCGCACCACGTTCAAGTCGTGGCTGATGAACATATAGGTCAGCCCGAAATCGTCTTTCAGGTCCAGCAGCAGGTTCAGCACCTGCGCTTCCACCGACTTGTCCAGGGCGGACACCGCTTCGTCCAGAATCACCAGGCGCGGATGCAAGGCCAGCGCGCGCGCGATGTTCACGCGTTGGCGCTGACCGCCCGACAATTCATGCGGGTAACGGCCGGCAAAGCGCTGCGCCTCCAGGCCCACGCGGCCCAGCAGCCCACGCGCCACCGAGATGGCGTCGCGCTTGGGGCTGCCGTGCACCAGCGGGCCGAAGGCCACGGAATCTTCGATCGTCATGCGGGGGTTCAGCGACGAATAACTGTCCTGGAACACCATCTGTGTCTGGCGGCGAAATTCGCGCAGCGCCAGCGCGCGCGAGCCTACCGCCATGCCATCGAACACCAACTCGCCCCGGTCCTGTTTGATCAGTTGCATCACCAGCCGCGCGGTGGTGGACTTGCCGCAACCCGATTCCCCCACCACGCCCAGCGTCTCGCCCTTCTTCACGTCGAAGTCCACGCCGTCCACCGCGCGTACCGCGTTGCCGCCCCGGCCACGCGAGAGCGGATCGCGCTTCAGCGGGAAGTGCTTGACCAGGCCGCGCACGCTCAACAAGGGCTGGGCCGGGCCGCCCACGTCTTCATGAGCCAAGCGCACTGCATCGTTGACCGCATTCATTCCTTGACATCCATGGCCGAGCGCAGTCCGTCGGACAGCAGGTTGAAGGACATCGACGTGATGAAAATCATCACGCCCGGCAGTGCCGCCACCCAAGGTTGGGTGTAGATGGCGGTGCGCAAGGTGTTCAGCATCAAGCCCCATTCCGGCTCGGGCGGGCGCACGCCCAGCCCCAGGAACGACAGGCCCGAGGCCAGGATCATGGACACCGAGATCAGGCTGGTGGAATGCACGAAGATGGGACCCAGCACGTTCGACAGCACATGCGCGCGCACGATGGTCAGCGGCGATGCGCCCGAGGCCCGCGCCGCGTCCACGTAGTCGCTGCGCCGCACCTGCGTGGTGACGCTTTCGGCCACGCGCACGATCTGCGGAATGAAGACGATGGTGAGCGACAGCAGCGCGTTGAAGATGCCCGCGCCCAAGGTGCCCGACAGCGCAATGGCCAGCAGCACCGACGGAAACGCATAGAACACGTCCACCACCCGCATGATCAGCGTGCTGGTCCAGCCGCCCGCGTAGCCCGCCAGGATGCCGATGGCGCTGCCCACCACGAACGCCGCAATCACCGGCACGATGCCCATGAACAGCGACAGGCGCGCGCCCAGCATCAAGCGCGACAACATGTCGCGGCCCAGCTCGTCGGCCCCCAGCGGATAGCCTTCGGTACCGATGGGCCGCAGGCGCTTGAGCATGGACGCATGGAACGGGTCCGCCGGCGTGATCCATGGCGCCAGGATGGCGATGAGGATCAGCGCCAGGATGACGCCGCCGGCGGCCAGCGCCACGGGGTCGCGGCGCAAGCGGCGCAGCACGTTCGACCAATAGCCCGGCGATCGCGCCACGGGCGCCACGACCGCCGTGGCGGTCAGGCTGGCAACGGAATCGCTCATGTCAGCTCCTTTCGATGCGTGGGTCGAACAGGCCTTGCAGGATGTCCACGGCCAGGTTCAAGACCACGAAGAACAAGGCCAGCACCAGGATCGTGCCCTGCAACAGCGGCAGGTCGCGCTGGAAGATGGCGGCGTTGAGCAGGAAGCCCGTGCCCGGCCACGAGAACACCGTTTCGATCAGGATGGAGCCGCCCAGCAGATAGCCCAGTTGCAGGCCCATCACCGCCAAGGCGGTGGGCGCGCAGTTCTTGACGACGTGCAGGAATACGCCCAGGTCGGTCAGGCCGCGCGCGCGCAGACCCACCACGAATTCCTGCGACAGCGTCTCGGCCACCAGCGCGCGCACGGTGCGCGCGATGATGCCCATCGGTATCACCGACATCGTCACGGCGGGCAGGATCATGTGGCGGATGTGCGCCCAGTCCGCCGCCCATTCGCCCGACCCGCCCGGCCCCGCCCCCGTGGGCGGCAGCCACATCAGCTGCGTTGAAAAGATGATGACCAGCACCATGCCCAGCCAGTAATGCGGCACGCTGACGCCGAAGACCGACACGAAGGACGCAATGCGGTCCAGCGGCGAATTGCGGAAGTACCCGCCGACAAAGCCCAGGAACGCGCCCACGACAAAGCCCAGCAGCGTGGCCAGACAGGCCAGCCGCAAGGTGTTGCCCACCGCCTTGAAGACCTCGGCCGACACGGGGCGGCCGGTGGCGATGGACGTACCCAGGTCCCCATGCAGCGCGCGCCACAGCCAGCCGGCGAATTGCTCGATCAAGGGGCGGTCAAAGCCGTAGAGCTGCATCAACTGCCGTTGCAGGTCGGCGGACGCATCGGGAGGAAGAATGGACACCAGCGGATCGCCGGGCGCCAGGTGAATCAGCAGAAAACAGAGCAGCGCGACCCCCACCATGATGGGCAAGGCGTACACGATGCGCCGCAGGATGTAAGACAGCATAGGCGTCACCGGCTAGGGCGCCGAAGGCCGCATGGCGCGGCCTTCGGCGCGTTCAGGATCAATCCATCGACATGGTGGCGATATCGATGAACCAGCTCTTGGGCTGCACCACGCCCTTGACCTTCGGCGAAATCGCGCGCGGGCCGACGTCATGCGCAATCCAGACAAACGGCGCCTCTTCCACCACGCGCGCATGCAGCTTGGCCAGGGCGGCGTCGCGTTCGGCGGGGGTGAAGGTGGTGCGCGCGTCCTTGATCAAGCCGTCGATTTCGGCGTTGCCGAAATAGCCCCAGTTGTTGGAGGCCGGCGGAAAGGTCTTGGTGCTGGCAAAGCGCACGATGGCGAAGAACGGGTCCATGGCCGCGAAGCTGACGTTGATGGCGTCGCTGCCGTTGGCCGACGGGTCCTTGGCGCCCTTGCGCCAGTTGGTGAACAGCGTGTTCCACTCCACCACGTCAAAGCTCACGTCGAAGTAGCAGTCCTTCAGGTTCTGCTGCACGAACTCGTTCATGGGCAGGGGTTGCATCTGGCCGGAGCCCGATGCCGAGGTCTGCACCTTCACCTTGATGGGCTTGGCCTGGGAATAACCCGCTTCGGTCATCAGCTTGCGCGCGGCGTCCGGGTCGTACTTGATGTCGAACTTGGGGTTGCCCCACCACGGATGGCCAGGCGGCACCGTGCCCTTGGGCTCGCCCATCATGCCGCCCAGCAACTGCTTGAGCTCGCCCCGGTTCACGCACAGGTTGGCGGCCTTGCGCACCCGCGCATCGAGCCACGGCGAGCCTTCCTTGAACGACAACTGCCACGGCCACACGTGCGGCTGTTCATTGGAATAGATGATGAAGCCACGGCTCTTGATGGCGTCAAAGGCGTCCGGCGCTGGCGCTTCAATCCAATCCACCTGGCCGGACATCAACGCGGCCGTGCGCGAGTTGGCTTCGGGCAGCGGTAGCATCACCACGCGGTCGATCTTCGGGCGGCGCTTTTCGTCCCAGTACTGGTCGTACTTCACCACTTCCAGCCGTTCGCGCGGCACGAACTTGTCCATCTTGAAGGGGCCGGTTCCCGAGGCATCGGCGGCAAAAGCGGCCCAGGCTTTTTGCGAACGCTCGGCCGGATCCGTGACGGACGCCGGCACCTCGGCCAGCTTCTTCTTCCACTGCGCGGGCGACGCCATGTACAGATTGGTCAGGTTGATCGGCAGAAAGGAGTCCGGCTCGGACGTGGTCAGTTCCACCGTCAGGTCGTCGATCTTTTTCGCGGACCTAAGGGTCGGCATGCGCGAGGCCGTCACGCCAACCTGGCTGGCGTCAAACTGCGGCGCGCTCTTGTCCAAGACCTTGCCCACGTTCCAGACCACGGCGTCGGCATTAAAGTCGGACCCATCGTGGAACTTCACGCCGGGGCGCAGCTTGAACACCCACTTGGTCTTGTCCGCCGCGTCCACGTCCCACGACAGGGCAAGGTCAGGGATCAGCACGCTGGGGCCGTCCTTCTTGGACAGGTCCCATTGCGTCAGGCCGTCGTACATCGGAATGCCGGTGAAGCGGTTTCCCTCAAAGCCTTGGTCGGGCTGGCCCAGCGTGCGGGGGATGTCGCCGGCGGTCATGCCGATGCGCAACACCTTTTCGGCTTGCGCCGCGCCAGGGGCGATCACTGCAACGCCGGCGGCCGTCAGCGCAAGCGCGGCGGCATAGGACTTGAGGCGGAAACTCCGTGTCTGCATGTGGTTCTCCAATGTCTTGCAAGATGCCTTCCCCGCGAGGGTGAGGCGCGCGTGAACAGGGTTGGTACACAGATTTTGTATAAGCAATATCCGTGCCATTTTTGGAACCGGGAAGCAGAGTCAGGGATAGTCCCGAGGCGGGCGCGGGGGTGCCGGGCGCAGCGTCGGACGCCCCCGCCGCGCGAACGTGTCCGAGCGCGTGCGGGGAGTCAATGCAAAGGGATTACCAGCAGGTGCTGGGGTGGGTGACGGGTAGGAGCCAGACGGGCGACAGGCACCACGGCGGCGCGAAGTGCGCTCCCCGTGCGCCGCCTTGGTGCAGCATGCACACGTCCGCGCACCTGCGCGTCAACACATCAGTTGGCAACGCCCGCTTGCGCCAGCATGGCGCGCAGCAGGACGTTGCATCCTGCCTCCAGATGGTCGGGGCGCGCGTCTTCGATTTCGTTGTGGCTGATGCCGTCCTTGCAGGGCACGAAGATCATGGCCGCGGGCGCCACACGGGCCACGTAGACGGCATCGTGCCCCGCCCCGCTGACCACGTTCATCGCCGACAAGCCCAGGTCGCGCGCGCCTTCGCGCACCGACTGCACCAAGGCAGGCGCGAACGGTTGCGGCGCAAAGTACACCACCTGCTCGATCTGCGCCGTGACGCCACGGCTGTCGGCCGCCGCATCCACCGCCGCGCGCAAGGCCGCGTCCATGGCCGAGAGCGTGGCGTCGTCGGCCGCGCGCAGGTCCACGGTCAGGCGCACGCGGCCGGGAATCACATTGCGCGAATTGGGGAACACATCCATCCAGCCCACCGTGGCACGCGCATCCGGCGCGTGCGCCAGGGCAATCTGGTTCACCGCCAGCACCAGCTCGGACGCCGCCAGCAAGGCATCGCGGCGCAGCGGCATGGGCGTGGGGCCAGCATGCGCCTCGACGCCCGTCAGCACCACGTCGTACCAGCGCTGGCCCAAGGCGGCGGTGACCACGCCGATGACCGTGTCGGCGGCTTCCAGCACGGGGCCTTGCTCAATGTGCGCCTCGAAGTAGGCGCCTACGTCATAGGCAGGGACGCCGTCCTGCCGCGCTGGCGGCACGGCAACCTGGCCCGCATAGCCGATGGCCTCCAGGGCCTGGCTGACGCTCACGCCCTCGCGGTCCTGCTGCGCCAGCGCATGCTGCAAGGTAAAGGCCCCGGCATACACGCCCGAGCCCATCATCACCGGCACAAAGCGCGAGCCCTCTTCATTGGTCCAGACAGCCAGTTCCAGCGGCGCCTCGGTCTGCACGCCATGGTCATTCAGCGTGCGCAGCACCTCCAGCCCGGCCAGCACGCCGTAGTTGCCATCGAACTTGCCGCCCGTGGGCTGGGTGTCGATGTGGCTGCCCGTCATGACGGCGGGCAAGTCGTTGTTGCGGCCCGGGCGGCGCGCGAAGATATTGCCGATGGCGTCCACGCGGACATCACAGCCGGCCTCTTGTACCCAACGCACGAACAGGTCGCGTCCCTGGCGGTCCAGGTCGGTCAGGGCCAGGCGGCACACGCCGCCTTTTTCCGTACCGCCAATCTGCGCCAGATCCATCAATGACTGCCATAGGCGCGCGCCATCCACGCGCAGGTCGGCCAGCGTTTCGGTAGCGGGGGCAAGGCTCATGGGGACTCCTGTTCAACAAGCAGCCGCGCAAGCTCGCGGCACGGGTTCTGGTTCGGACTCGCCCGATTCTGCTCTGTGTACCAGCGCCCTGCCAAGCCCATTTACAAGACGTAGCCCTGGCCGTGTTCTTGCGTGAGGCTCTGCCGGTAGCTGGCGCAGCCCACCGCCAGCAGCAGCACGCACAGCACGGTGGCCCCGGCGATCAGCAGCGACAGCGATTGCCCTACCGCGCCGGGGTTGCCGAACAGCCGGTCGGTCAGCAAGGCGACAGCCGTGGTGCCCACGCCTAGACCGATCAAATTTGAGATCAGCAGGAACAGCGCCGAAACCTGCGCGCGAATCTGGTTGGGCGGCAGGATCTGCATCGCGGCGGTAGACGTCGGCATCGGAAACGAGGCGAAGAACATGGCGGGCAGCAGCAAGCCCACCGACAGCCACAAGCTGTCCACCTGCGTGAACGCCACCGCCGGCAGCGCCATGCCCACCGCGCCGATCACGCCCGCGCGCAACGGCGCGTCGCGATAGCCGCGCTTGGCCAGCCCGTCCATCAACCAGCCACCGCAGAAGACGCCGGCCGTGTTGGCCACCAGCACCACCACACCCAGCATGTAGCCGGCTTCCACGGGCGACATGCCGAAGCGGCGCATGTAGAACGCGGGCGTCCAGCTCAGCAGTGCGAACAGCACCATGGCGTAGAAAGAAAAGCCCAGGTAGTGGCAGAAGAACGTGCGCCGGTGCCGGCCCAGAAAGCGGAAGGTGTCGCGGATGCTGGGCTTTTGCGCCTGGCCGTCGGCGGCGCGGCGCAGGCCCAGGCGCTGCGGATCGCGCACGGTCAACACAATCAGCAGCGCCACCAGCAAGCCGGGCAAGCCCACGATAAAAAACGTGACCTGCCAGGGCCGCATCGCGCCCACCCAGGGCACCACCACGGTGTCTACGCTTTTCAGCAGGTTGATGACATAGCCGCCGATCAGGAAAGCCATGCCGCCGCCGATGAACGAGCCTATCGAATAGACACCCACCGCGCGGCCGAGCTTGTCGCGCGGGAACATGTCGCTAAGCATGGAATAGGTGGCGGGCGACAAGGCGGCCTCGCCCACGCCCACGCCGATGCGCGCCAGGAACATGTGGGCAAAACTGCGCGACAGGCCACAGGCGGCCGTCGCCAGGCTCCAGAACGCCACGCCGATCGCGATGATCTTGGGGCGCGAATAGCGGTCGGCCAGCAAGGCGATGGGGATGCCCATGACGGCGTAGAACAAGGAAAACGCCAGGCCGTGCAGCAGGCTGAACTGCGTGTCTGACAGTTGCAGATCGCGCTTGATGGGTTCGATCATCAGCGCCAGGATCTGCCGGTCGACGAAGGAAAATATGTACGCTAGCATGCATATCACCACGACGTACCACTCGTAGGCGTAGCGTCTTTTGGCCAGTGGCGGCAGGGTGGCGTCGGTCATGTTTTTTCCCTTGTCTTGTCCTTGTTCTGTCCATCGTTTGTAGGCCTTTGCGCCGCCGGACTCTATACGCCGCGCGCAACGGCTGTTCCCACCGCGCAGGAAAGCATGTTCAACGACACCTATCCGCTGAACCGACATTGCTTGCTGAACTCGGGCAACGCCGCCGAGGTCAAGGATCAGGTCAGCCAACACCTGTGGTCGCACCGCATGTGCGTCGCCCAGGGAAAACCCTTGCAATCGCGGCTGTACGGCGTGTTCTTCGGCAACGCCGCGCTGTTTGATCTGCACTACGGCGCCGAAGTCGAGATCGATGCGGGCGACATCGCCAGTTATTACCTCATCCGCATCACGCTGCAAGGCTCGGGCCTGGTCACGCTGGGCAAGCGCAGCGCGGCCATGCAGGCGGGCAGCCTGACGATTTCGTCACCGTCCGAGCCCAGCATCATCAGCATCGGCCGCGACTGCCGCAACCTGATCCTGCGCGTGGAACGCCAAGCGCTTGAACATCAGTTGCAACGCCTGCTGGACCGGCCCATCAAGCACGCGCTGGTCTTCGACCTGGAAGTCGGCCCCGATTCCCCCGGCCTGGCCGCCGTGCGCGAAACGCTGGACTATCTTTGCCGGCTGTACCAGCACCCCGCCATTGATGGCGTGACGCAGACGCTGGCGGCGGGCTTTTCCGACTACCTGCTTGCCTTGTTGCTGACGCAGTTGCCGCACAACTATTCCGACGCGCTGCGCACCGACCACCGCCAGCCCTTGCCGCAGCACGTACGCCGCGCGCGCGACTACATCGAAACGCACGTCGATGAAGCGATTTCATTGGCTGACCTGGCGGCGCACTGTGGCGTATCCGTACGCACGCTGCAAAACGGCTTCACGCAGTTTCTCAAGCAAAGCCCCAGCGACTACGTGCGCCACCAGCGCCTGACGCTGGTGCATGCCGCGCTGGAACAGGCCCGCGCGGGCGACAGCGTGACCGACATCCTGCTACGCCACGGCGTAACCAGCTTCGGCCATTTCGCCACGCACTACCGCAAGCGCTACGGATGTCTTCCATCAGACACCTTGCGCCAAAATCGTAGGATGGGTGAAGCGCGAGACGCCATCCAAAAAAATGGAAATGGGGATCGCGCGTAATCCATCGCGCGGAGGTGGTGCTGTGGCTGAGGGGGTTAAGAATTCCATCGCTGCATGATGGGTTGCGCGCGTTGCGCAGCATTGTTCTTTTTTAAGGATTCTCGCGCTTCACCCATCCTACGGTCATCCTTTTTCGCTGTTAGCCGCGCGCCGCATTTCCTTGCCGGATCTGAACGGCGCTTGCGCGTTTGGCGCAGCCCGCGCTCCGCGCCACCGCTAGGATCAAGCCTTCATCGAAGGAGCTTGATCATGCGAATCAGCGTCATAGGCGGCGGACACGGCTGTTACGCGGCAGCCGCCGAACTGGCCGAAAAAGGACACGAGGTGCGCTGGTGGCGCCGCGACGGCGCCGCCTTCCAGGGCTTGCGCGATGCCGGCGCGTTGACGGTTACCGACTATCGCGGCACGCGCCAGGTTCCCTTGGGCTCGGGGCCGGGCCATCTGGCGCTGGTCGACGCCTTGCCTGACGCCGTGGCCGACGCGCAGGTGCTGGTCATCCCCCTGCCCTGCACCACCCACGACGCGCTCGCCGCCGCCTTGGCGCCGCTGCTGCAAGACGGCCAGGTGGTGTTCCTGCCGCCCGGCACCTTCGGCAGCTACCTTTTTGCGCGCGCGCAGAAAGACGCCGGCAACCCCGCCCGCGTCGCGTATGCGGAAACCGGCACCCTGCCCTACCTGGCGCGCAAACACGGCAACACGGTGGTGATCAGCGGGTACGCCACGCGCCTGCCCACGGGCGTGTTTCCCAGCCGCCTGTCGGACAACGCGCTGGCGCTGCTGGGCCAGGTTTACCCCAGCATCGAACCCATCGAAGACGGACTGGCGGGCGCGCTGATGAACGCCGGCCCCATCATCCACCCGCCGCTCATCCTGATGAATGCTGGCCCCTTGGAACACTTCGACAAGTGGGACATCCATAACGAAGGCACGCAGCCCGCCATCCGCCGCGTGACCGACACGCTGGACGCCGAACGCGTGGCCATCCGCGAGGCGCTGGGCTACGGGGCGCCCCACTTTCCGCTGGCCGATCACTACGCCAGCCAAGGCGACGAATGGATGTACGGACGCGGCGCGCACGGCAAGCTGACCGACAGCGGCGACTGGCGCGAAACCATCGACCTGCACACGCACCGCTACATGCTGGAAGACACGCGGCTGGGGCTGTCGTTCCTGGTGTCCACCGGCCGCTGGGCAGGTGTACCGACGCCGGTCGCGCAGGGCCTGCTGAATATCGCCAGCGCCATTACCGGCCGCGATCTTTACGCCGAAGGCCGCACACTGGAACGCCTGGGGCTGGACCGCTTGTCGCGTGCCGGCATGGCGGAATTGCTGGAACAGGGGTGCTGATCATGGAAGACAGAATCTGCGTGATCGGCGCCGGCCGCATGGGCGAAGGCATCACCTTGTCGTACGTGCATGCCGGCCGCGACGTGACGCTTATCGACATCAAGCCCAGAACGCCCGCCGAACAAGCCGAGCACCACGCGCGCGTGCTGGCCAACCTGCGGCGCGAACTGGGCACGCTAAGCCGCCTGGGTTTGCTGGATGCCGAGCAGGCCGACACCGCCATGCAGCGCGTGCGCCTGTGCGGGCGCGACGACGCCATTGCCGATCTTCAACACGCGCGCGTCGTCTTCGAAGCCGTGCCCGAACGCCTGGACGCCAAGCGCGACGCCTTCGCCTGGTTGGGGCAGGTCTGCGCGAAGGACGCCATCATTGCGTCAACCACTTCCACGTTTCTGGTGACCGAGCTGGCGGAACTGGTGCACGGCCCCGAGCGCTTTCTGAACGCGCATTGGCTCAACCCGGCCTATCTGATTCCGCTGGTTGAAGTCAGCCGTGGACCGCGTACGGATGATGCCGCCGTGCAAGCCTTGCTGAACGTGCTGCGCCAGGCCGGAAAGGTGCCCGTGCAGTGCGCGCCCTCGGCGGGCTACATCGTGCCGCGCATCCAGGCGCTGGCGATGAACGAAGCCGCCCGCATGGTCGAGGAAGGCGTGGCCAGCGCCGAGGACATCGACACGGCCGTGCGCCTGGGATTTGGATTGCGCTTTTCGGTGCTGGGCTTGCTGGAATTCATCGACTGGGGCGGCGGCGACATCCTGTACTACGCGTCGCGCTACCTTGAAGGCGAGATCGGCCCACGCTTCGCGTCGCCGGATGTCATCGCCCGCAACATGGAACAAGGCCGCAACGGGCTGCGCGATGGCAAAGGCTTTTACGACTATGCCGGCGTGGACGTGGACGCCTACAAGATGGAGCGCCTGGGGCAGCTGTGCAAGCGGCTGGAAGTGATGGGGCTATTGCCGCGCGCGGGTGGCGCGCGCCAGCCCCCCCCTTAGTGCGCGTCCGCTTCAACTCAGCGCGCGTCCGCCTCAAGAATGCGATACGCCAGGCGCACGCGCGCCTCGTTCGGAATATTTCGATTGGCCAGGATCACCACGCCGACCTTCCTGGCAGGCACGAACGCCACGTAGGCGCCGAAGCCGTTGGTGGAACCGGTCTTGTTGATCCACACATCGGCGCGCGGCGACTGCGGCGGCGTCAAGGCCTTGGCCGGCTGGCTCTGGCTGTTCATCGTGCCCGCGTTGGCGGCCAACAGCGCGTCCAGCGTGACGGGGTACGCCAGTTGTTCCCACGCCAGGTCCTGCGTCATCGCGCCCACGTCGTAGTAAGCCACGTGCGTGTCCGCCAGCGCCTTGGCAATCACGGCATCACCAACGACGTCCTTGGCAATCTTCGCTTCGCGCGCGGCCTTCGCGCTGAATTCGCGCGGGGCAGACGCGACGCCCATGTTCGCATCCACAAAGCGGATCAGGTCGCTGGCGCTGGTCTTCACGCCGTACGCTTCGTCGGCCAGCACGCCCGGGTTCACGCGCACGGGCGCGTTCTGTTTGTTGTAGCCCTGCGCGTAGTCACCCATCTTGGCGGCCGGCACGTGGATGTATGTGTTGGACAAGCCCAGCCGGGGCAACAGCGTCTTCTCGATGGCTTGTGCATACGGCTCACCCAGGCTCTTGGCCGCCACCACGCCCAGCATGCCGATGCTGGGGTTGGCATAGGTACGGTAAGTGCCCGGCGCGTAGCGCGGCGTCCAAGCGGCCAGGTAGGCCATCAATTGTGCGTCGTCCGTCACCGCGTCCGGCACTTGCAGGGGAAAGCCGCCGCCCGTGTGCGTGCCCAGGTGTATCAGGTTCAGTTTGCCGAATGCCGTGCCCTGCAAGGCCGGCACGAAGCGCGCCGGGCTGTCGGACAGCGACAGCTTGCCCAGTGCTTGAGCATAGGTGGCCAAGGTGGCGGTAAAGGTCTTGCTGATGGAGCCCAGCTCGAACAATGTGTCGCGGCTGACGGGGGTGTGCGTTTGCAGCGAGGCCACGCCATAGTTGCGGAATTCATGCTGCCCTTCGCGGGTGACGGCGATGGCCAGGCCGGCCACGTCGTACTCCTGCATCAGCGCATGCACGGCGTCGTCGATATCGGCGCCAGCAGGCACCGGCTCGGCACGCGCGGGCTGGCCGGAGGTGGCGGATTGATCCGCCTTCGCAGGAGGCGAGCCCGCCTGCGCGCCGGACACGGCCATCAACGAAAACAGGGAGCAGCCGGCCACGGTGGCCAGGGCGTGCAAGACGGCGCGTCGCGCGGCGTGAAACATCATTCCTATCGTCCTCTCGGTTTGCGCCGCCCCATCAACGTGCGCGGCGCACGCGACATAGTACTAACCCTGAATCAATTACGACAGGAACTTGGCTATTCTCTACCCCGTCGATTCAAAACCGCGCAGAAGAGATTGGCCCTTGCGGCCAACGCCGACGGAGCAACCGCCCCGGAAACTCTCAGGCAACAGGACTGCGCGCGTCTAGACAATCTGGAGAGAGGCGCCGTGTGCGCCCACCGAAGGGGAACCCGCCGCAAAGCCGGCCGGGTGAAGCTCTCAGGTATCAAAGACAGATGGGGTGCCGCGTCCACATTGGGTGCGGCCACCCCCTCTGGAGCCACCATGCCCCGCATCGCCATCATTGGCGCCGGTATCACCGGCGTCACGTCCGCCTATGCCTTGTGCAAACTGGGATACCAGGTCACCGTCTACGACCGCCAGCGCTATCCCGCCATGGAAACGTCCTACGCCAACGGTGGCCAATTGTCCGCCAGCAACGCCGAAGTCTGGAACAGCACCGCGACCATTCTCAAAGGGCTGCGCTGGATGCTGCGCAAAAACGCGCCGCTGTTGCTGAACCCCCGGTTCAGTTGGCACAAGTATTCGTGGCTGGCGCAGTTCATGGGGCAAATTCCCAACTACCGCGACAACACCATCGCCACCACGCGCCTGGCCATCCAGGCGCGGCAACACCTGTTCGATATGGCCGAGGCCGAAGGCATTGACTTCGACCTGGAACGCCGAGGCATCTTGCACATCTACCACGATGCCGACAGCTTCAAGGCGGCACATCGCGCCAACGCGCTATTGCAAGCCGGCGGGCTGGACCGCTATGCGGTCACCGCCGACGAAGCCCGCGCCATCGAACCCACCCTGCAAAGCCAGTGCCACGGTGGCTTCTACACGCCGTCGGACGCCACCGGCGACATCCACAAGTTCACCCGAGGCCTGGCCCGCGCGTGCGAACGCCGTGGCGTGGCCTTCGTGCAAGACGCCGACATCGGCGCCCTTCGCCCGCACAACGGCGGATACCGGCTGGAGGTACGGCGCAACGGCGGCGCCGAACGCGAACCGCACGAGGCCGACGCCATCGTGGTGTGCGCGGGATCCGCCAGCCGACAATTCGCCAAGCTGCTGGGCGACACGCTGAACATCTACCCGGTCAAGGGTTATTCGATCAGCGTGCACCTGGACGACGTCGACAGCCGCGCCGCCGCGCCCCGCGTCAGCTTGCTGGACGAAGCGGCAAAGATCGTCACCAGCCGCCTGGGCGACCGCTTCCGCGTGGCAGGCACGGCCGAGTTCAACGGCTTCAACCTGGACATCCGCGCCGAGCGCGTGCAACCCCTGATCGACTGGACCCGCCAGCATTTCCCCAACGTGATGACATCGCGCGTGGTGCCCTGGTGCGGCCTGCGCCCGATGACGCCCAACATGCTGCCGCGCGTCGGGCCGGGCAAGCGCCCGGGCGTGTTCTACAACACCGGGCATGGGCACCTGGGCTGGACCCTGTCGGCGGCCACCGCGCAAGTACTGGCGGAAAGCGTCAGGACGGCGTTTTCTTCGTCACCAACAGCGCATACGGGTTGATGGCCCCGCCGTCATAAATTCCATAATGCAAATGCGGCGGCGTTCCTTGGGCATTCCCCGTATTGCCGACATAACCCAGCACGTCGCCCGGCGCCACCAATTGCCCGCGTTCAATGTCGGCGTAGCCGTCCAGATGCGCGTAGTAATGCCGTTGGCGGCCGGGGCCCAGCACCCACACCACCTGGCCGCCCAGGTTGTTGGTGCCCACCTGCATCACGACGCCTTCGGTGGTGGACAGCACGGGCGTGCCACGGGGCGCAAAGATGTCGATGCCCTCGTGGCGCCGGCCACCCGACCGGGCTGCGCCCCAGGTGTCGGCAAGGCGCGCGGCGGACACGCCCTGTACCGGCACGGGCAATGACGCCGGGGCTTGCTGCCAGGCAAGCCGCGCCATATGCCAGGGCGCGCGCACCGCGTCGGGCAGGCGCGGCCAGGCCCAGACCGCCAGCGCGGCCAACAAGGAAAGTACGACGATGCGCTTGATGAAGCGCAATACAGGGTTGGCGTTCATGAACCGTTCGACGCCGAGCGGGCGGAGGGGTTCCCCGATGAGCGAAATGAACAGGGCCCTCGGCCCCCTACGCGAACACCAGGCACACAGGCGTGGGGGCCTGAGCCACCACCTGGGGGCTGCCCAGGCGGCCCGTCTTGGCATCGATGCCAAGACGCAGTATCGAATCGCCCTTCTGGTTCAGCGCGTACAAGGCTCCGCCATCCGGCGCCAGGGTCAACGCGCGCGGAAAACGCAGCCCCTCGGTCCAGAACTGCAGGGGCGTCAACGCGCCATCCGCGCCGATGTCGAACACGGCAATGCTGTCGGCCTGCGGATGATCGTTCTGCACCCGGCGGGTTGAGACATACAAAAAGCGGCCGGACGGGTGGATAAGCAGCGCCGCCGCGTTGCCCGTGCCGGTAAAGCCCGAGGGCGTGGCCGGCACCGTGTGGCGCGGTTCAAGCACACGGCCCGCGATGACGTCATAACCATGGCACGACACGCTGGCATCAAGCTCGTTGACCACATACAGCAACGCGCCGTCGGGATGCAGCGCCAGGTGGCGCGGCCCGCTGCCTGGCGGCAGCTCGGTGCGTCCGGCAAGCGACAAGTCGCCGTCTTCAAACGTGAACAGATTGATGCGGTCGCTGCCCAAATCAGTCGCCAGCACGCGCAGGCCGGTGGGGTCGAACAACACCATGTGCGGGTGCGCGGACTGCTGTTCGGGGCGAGGGCCCGAGCCGGTTTCCTTGACAATGCCCGACACCGCGCCCAGCGAGCCATCGCGGTGGATGGGCAGCACGTTGTAGGTGCCGCCCAGATACTGCGCGGTGACCAGATGCTTGCCATCCGGCGACACCGCCAGGTGGGCAGGCGCGGTGCTGGACAAGGACAGCGGCTGTCGGTTCAGCAAGCGCAAGCGGCCATCATCGGGATCAATGGCGTAGGCTTCCGCCGTGCCCCGGGGCAGCCCTTGCCAGAGTTCGATCTCGTTGATGGCGTACAGAAAACGCCGCGTCGGATGCATGGCGAGGTAGGACGGGTTGTCGCTTTCCATGACCTGGATCAGCCGCCAGCCCGCCTCGCGCACCGCAAACACCTGTATGCCCGTCGACGGCGGCCCGCCCGCCGTGCCGCCCGGCGCATCGTGCGTGTAGGTGCCCACATAGGCGAAGGCGGCGGCATCGCCACGGGATGCCGTGGCGCCCATCGCAGACAACCACGGCCCCGCCGCGCTCGCGGCCGACAAGCCGCCCGCAAGCTGGATAAAGGATCTGCGCGGCGCGCTGGCAAGGGTATTCATGGCAGGTTCCGGCTGGGCGTAGCGGGCGTCATCACGGGCGCACCGACATCGCATGGTGGAAGACATTGTTCGGATCGTAGCGGCGCTTGACCTGTTGCAGGAAAGGATAAAGCTCGCCCTTGCCGTAATACAACCGCGGCCACATGGCATACGCAAGCATGTCGCGGTCGGGGTAGTTGATGTAGCAGCCTTGATAGCGGTCCCCGGGATACGGCGTGCCCGCCACATCGGGTTCGGACGGCTCCGCCGGGTCGGCATACACGTCACGGTAGAAGTCCGTCATCCAGCGCAAATGAATGGCGTCCTGGTCAGCGTGGGTCCAGTAGCTTTGGTATTGCAGCTTCATGACCGATTCGCGCTGATGCACGGCGGTATCGTGCAGGCGTTCGGGGCGGTTGATGGCGCCGCCATAGGAGTCCACTTGCAAGAGCGACTGGCGCAGGTCGGCGCCGGGCATGTCGCGGGTCAGATGCGCGTAAATGCGGGCGGCTTCATGCGCGCTGAAGTTGCGTTTCATATAGGCGGACTTGTATTTGCCGCGCTGGTTTGGCCCAGAACCATTCAGCGTTTGCGTGGCCGTCAGCCAGTCGTAGCGGATGACGGTGTGAGGTTCGCTGCAGAGCAGGTCCCCGCCGATGCGCGGGCGCGGCAGGCCCGGCGTGGTGGGGCGCGCGGCCACCGGCGCGCAGGCGAGAAAGCGGTCCAGAAAGTCTTGCAGCACCGTCAGGTCTTGGCAGGTGCCGTCGGGGTTGCAGAACTGCACGATCATCACGATCTGCCCCGCCGCCTGATGCGTAAGCTTCAGCAAAGAGAACATGCCCCAGGTATCGGACTGCCTGCCCCGCGTTTCCCAATAGCTGCCGTAGATGTCCAGCAATTGCGCGAAGCGTCGGGGCGTCATGCCGGCCCAGTCGAACGCGACCGTGGCGATGGCCACTTCGCGCGGGGCCTGTGGCAGCGTGGCGAAACCATAGCTGGTGATCACGCCGAAGTTGCCGCCGCCCGCGCCGCGGCAGGCACGGAACAGGTCAGGGTCGCGCGTGGCGTTGACGGTGCGCGGCACGACGTTGCCGCCCGCGTCCACCGTCAGGATGTCGACCGCGCTCAGCCAGTCGCACGCCAGCCCTTGCAAGCGCGACAGCAGGCCGTAGCCGCCGCCTGTGATGTGGCCGCCCGCCCCCACCGAATAGCATGAACCGCCGGGCAAGGACACGCCATGGCGCTTGTACAGGTCTTGGTCGCCGTTCCAGTTTTGCGAACCGGCCGCAATGCGCAGCAGCCCGTCGGATGCGGGCGGCACGCGGTCCAGCAGGCTGAGGTCCAGGATGACGCCGTCGGGATTGTTCGAGACGAAGTCCTCGTAGCAATGGCCCCCGCTGCGTATCGTGGGGCGCTTGCCGTCGGCGACGATGCGGGTCAGGGCGCGGGCCGCATCCTCGGGCGTTTCACAGAGTTCGATGCGTGCGACGGCATCAGCAGGTTGAGCGGGCCACCGCAGGTTGAAGCCCTTTTTCAGGGTCTTGTAGCGGGGATCATCTTGCGTGACGCTGATGCTCATGTCGGCTTGCCTCCCGGGCCTGGGAGTCAGGCCGCGACGCATCAAGAATAGGCCGAGAGCGCCCCGAACATCTGTAAGAGAAGTCCGATTTTCTACTGATACCGTTCGCGATAGCCCACGGGCGACATGCCGCAATATTTATTGAAGATGTCGCGAAACGCCTTGGTGTCGTTGTAGCCCACTTCGTACATGACTTCGGCCACGCTCTTGCGCGAACTTTCCAGCCGCTTCTTGGCCGCTTCCACGCGCACGCGCTGCAGGTATTCCACGATGCTGTTGCCCGTGGCCTGGCGAAACCGCCGCTCCAGCGTGCGACGGCCCATGGCGTGGTGGCCGGCCAGCTCTTCCACGGTGATCTTTTCCGTGTAGCGGCCTTCGATGTAAGTCTGCACGGCGCGCACCACCTCGTCTGCGTGGGCCTTCTGGCCCATGAACACCGAAAACGGCAACTGGCTCTGGCGGCTCCAGTCCAGTTGGAAATACTTGGCGCACCAGATGGCGGTGTCGCGGTCGGTGTATTTTTCGATCAGGTGCAACACCAGATGCGCCGCCGAAAACGCGCCGCCGCTGGTGTAGACGCCGTTCTCGGCCATGACCACGCGGTCGCTGATCCAGCGGACATTCGGAAACAGGCTGGCATACAGGTTCTGCGCCACCCAATGCACCACCGCCTGCTGTCCGTCCAGCACGCCGCCCGCGGCCAACAGCGCGGCGCCCACGCACAAACTGGCCACTTCGCCGCCGTTGCGGTGATGCGTCGACAACCAATCGATCAACTCCCGGTTCGACAGCACCACGTCGGACACCGTGCCCAACAGGGGTGGAGCAATGCAGATGTCGATTTGCGGCGCGTCGGCCAGCACCAGGTCGGCCTGCACCTTGATGCGCCCCTCATCCAGGCTGACCTCGCGCGTGAGCGCCAGGGTGCGCACATGGAATTGGGGTTCGCGCCCTTGCGCGGCCAGGTAGTTATTGGCCACCAGGAAGCCGTGGCGCGCGGTTTCCAGGGACGCAATGTTGGTGCCCGTGGGCAGAAGAAACGCGACATTTTTCATGACGCTAAGCATACGCCCGGGCGTTGACGCAATCCACCCGCAAGAATGTCGCAATCCCCTATCTGAAAGCGGCGCCGATGCCGATAAAGTGGCGTCTACGGCTGTATGGCCGGACGGCGGCAGGCGCGACCAGCGGGCGCGCTCGCCGAACCAACCACAGCAACCAAAGGAGTGTGCGATGGAAGAATACGTAGACGGTTTCTTGCTGCCGGTGCCCAAGGCCAACCTGGCCGACTACAAGAAGATGGCGGAACAGGCCAAGGTGGTCTGGCTGGACCATGGCGCGCTGGATTACCGCGAATGCGTGGCCGATGGACCGGGTGGCGAAAACATGCGGTCGTTTGCCGAAGCGGCCGGCGTCAAGGACGGCGAAACGGTGGTCTTCGCCTGGATCCTGTATGCCAGCAAGGCCGACCGCGACCGCATCAACCCGTTGGTCATGGCCGACCCCCGCCTGGCCAATATGAGCGGTTGCGAAAACGTGTTCGATTTCAAGCGGATGTGCTGGGGCGGATTCAGCACCTTGGTAAGCAAATAAAAAAAATGGCGCGGCGTGTCGATATCGACACCGCCCGTTCGTCGTATAGACAGGACAAGCCGGCACGCCACGCGCGGCGGTGCTCCGTCCCCAACCCATCACCTCACCTATCTGGAGACTGACCATGGCCACGCCCGCCACCACACCCATTCCCGCCGGCATGCACACGCTGACCGCCCACATCATCTGCGAGGGCGCCGCCGACGCCATCGCCTTCTACAAGAGAGCCTTCAACGCCGAAGAGCTGGCGCGCTTGCCCGGCCCGGGCGGCAAGATCATGCACGCGGCTGTGCGCATCGGCGATTCCGTGCTGATGCTGATGGATGATTTTGCCGAATGGGGCAGCCTGGGGCCGAAGGCGCTGAAAGGCACGCCCGTCACGCTGCACCTGTACGTGAAGGACGTGGACGCCGCGATGAAGCAAGCGGTGGACGCCGGAGCCACCCTGGCGATGCCCGCCGAAGATATGTTCTGGGGCGACCGGTACGGCCAGGTGGTGGACCCGTTTGGCCACCGCTGGTCCATCGCCACGCACCAGTTCGACTACACGCCCGAAGAAATCCAGCAAAACATGGCCAAGATGGGCGAGATGTCGGGTTGCGGCGACGCCAACAAAAAGTAAGCCTACGCGGCGGGCGGCGGGCCCGCAGGTCTGCATGGCCTGCGTTTGCCCGGCGCCTGGCCGCCGCTTATTGCGAGTACGGCCCCAGGAAATCCAGCTTGCCGATCTTTACGCCCGCATGGCGCAGAATCGCGTAGGCGGTCGTCACGTGGAAATAGAAGTTCGGCAGCGCGAAGCTCAGCAGATAGGTGTCGCCCTTGAACTCGGGCTTGAAGTCGCCGAAGTTGATGACGATCTGTCGGTCTTCGGCGCCGTCGAACTGCTCGGGCGTCACGCTTTGCAGGTAGGCGATCGTGTCCTGGATGCGTTGCTGCAATTGCGCAAACGTGGTTTCTTCATCGGGAAACTTGGGTGCTTGACCCTGCGACAAGCGCTGCACGGCGAACTTGGCCGCATCGCTGGCGCGCTGGATCTGGCCCGACAAGGGGTACATGTCGGGCGCCAGGCGCGCGTTGACGAGGTCGGCGGGGTCGGTGCCCGCTGCTTCGGCATGGGCAAGGCCTTTTTCCAGCAGGCTGGCCAGCACGGTCAGGCCTCGGATGAACACGGGCACGGAGGCCTGATAAACAGAAAGCGTCATGGCGGGAAGTTCCAAAGGGGTTCGTCTGGTGGGCGCGCGCGGAATGCAGCCAGCGCCAGGGATGCGGCGATGTTACTGCCACCGGGTGCCATTTCCCTGGCGCCCGGCCTCGACATATCCGTTCCCAAAATCGGAACAATCCTGCCTAGGGTTTGGAGCGACCCGCCCCCACGCGGCGCAAGCCCTGGAAGAAGCGCCACACCAGCGCCGACGCATCCGGCCCACCCCGGGCGTGGTACTTCACTGAGGCATCTCCTCCGCTCCAGGCATGCTCCAGGCGCGTGATCTCACATAGGCGCAGCACGGTTTTTCGGCCGCGCAGCAGATCCACGCGGCGATACGCCGTGTCAGTGCCCAAGCCCAGCACACGTTCAATTGGCACGTCTTCCGGGCGTGGGGCGTTCAGCGCGCGGAACTGCTCGAACAATTGCTTGGCGTTGCGCGGCGCCACCGCCGGGTCCAGTTGGCCCTGAAGAATCAGCGCGGGCATGCCCAGTTGAAACACGGCGGGGTCTGACACGCTTGCCAGCAGCGGCAGCAAGGGCTTGACTGAACCGCGCCGCATGGTGCTGATGCCGGCCGTGGCACTGTGGGCGTCGCCCACCACCGGCCCCGAGTGCATTGCCACCGCCGCGATCATCGACGGATGGCGCAAGGCCACCAAGGCCGCCATGCCCGCGCCCGCGGACAGGCCAGCCACATAGACCCGCTCGGGGTCCAGGCCGTGCCGCGCAACTTCAGACTGGATCAGCGCCGCGATCAAATCGGCCTCGGCACCGCCGTGCGCGTCGTCGGGCTGGAACCAGCGCCAACAGCGCTGCACCTGGCGCGTCATGGACTGCTGCGGGTACAGCACCATGAAGCCCCCCGCGTCCGCCCATTGGTTCATGCGCGTGCCCCGCGCGAAGGCCAGCGCGGTCTGGCGGCATCCATGCAGCATCACCACCAAGGGCATGCCCGTGGGCGGCGCGGAAGCCGGGGTATAGCGCGCAAAGCTCAGTTGACGCCCCTGGCCATCGGAAAATCGCCGGGAGCCTTCCCAGCGCCCGCTACCCAGCGACGGGGTTACGGGTTGACGTGGGGTGGCCGTGGCCGGCGCTGCCTTGGCCGCCGCCTTGCGCGCCGACGTGGCCCGCTTGCGGGCGGGCTTGGGCGTCGCCATGCGCATCGCGGTGCGTTGCAGCTTGCTCAGCTTCTTTGCCGCTTTGAAAAACAGATTGGTAAAACTGCGCGCCATTGGTAGGCCTCGGCCAGTAAACCTGCTAGAACCTCCCGGCCAGGCCGGGGCCGCCCGTCAGCCATTGCAAACGGGACACCAACGCGACCGCGATGGTCAGAACGCTAAGAGTATCTGTTGCGCTGACGCCGATGCGCCAACGCGGGTGCGAGCCCAGGAAAAAGAACAAGGCGACCGCCTCTGCGGGCGGTTGAATAGCCGCATGAAATGTATCACAGGGTTACTGCGGAGTAAGTCGCTTCCGGTTGATCACGTGCGCTGGGCTTGCACAATATCAAGCGCGACCCGCATCCCCCGCGCCCACCACCCCGCCAACCATTGAGCCCGCCGCCCAAAGCGCTTATGGTTGTAGCCTTGCATCAATAAGACGTATTCATGTTTCCCAACGACCGCCCCCAAACCTTCGGCGAAGAAATCGCCAACACCGTCAGCCACGGCATTGGCGCCGTGGGCGCTTTGGCTGCCGCGCCCATCCTGATTGTGGCCGCCGTGCGCCAGGGGGATGCCGCCTTCATCGCGGCGGCGGCGGTGTTCGCCGCGTCGATGTGTTTGCTGTATCTGGCATCCACGATTTATCACGCCTTGCCGCTGTGCCGGGCCAAGCAGATATTCAACGTGCTGGACCACTCGGCCATCTACCTGCTGATTGCCGGGACCTATACGCCGTTTGCCTTGGGCGCCCTACGTGGGCCCTGGGGCTGGACCTTGTTCGGGCTGGTGTGGGCGATGGCGTTGCTGGGTGTGGGGTTGAAGGCCAGCAAGCGGCTGAATCGCCCTGCTCTGTCCACCGGCCTGTACCTGGCCATGGGGTGGTTGGTGATCATCGCGGTCAAACCGCTGATCGAAAGCGTGCCCTCGGGCGGGCTGGCCTGGTTGGTGACGGGCGGGCTGGCGTATACGGGCGGCGTGGTGTTCTTCGTTTTCGACAACCGCTGGCGCTACAGCCATTTCATCTGGCATCTGTTTGTGCTGGCGGGCACGGTCTGCCACTTTTTTGCAGTGCTCTGGTACGCGGCCTGAGCTTTACGCATGTCCGCCGCTCGGCACTAGCGATGCCGCAGGTAGTCGGTGGGCGCGCGTCCCAGCACTCGGCGGAACATCGTTGAAAAGGCGGCGGGGCTTTGGTAGCCGAAGTCCAGCGCAATGGCGGTGACCGAGCCGCCAGCCGCCAGGCGGGCCAGCGCCAAGACCACGCAAGCGCGTTGGCGCCATTGCGCAAACGCCATTCCCGTCTGCTGACGGAAATATCGGCTAAACGTGCGCGGGCTCATGTGCAGCCGGTCAGCCCAGGTTTGCGGCGGCATGCGCGCATCCGGCGCGGCGATGAAGGCGCGGCACAGTGGCCCTAGCTTCTTGTCACGCGGCAGCGGAATGTGCAGCGGCAAGACGGGCGCGCGTTCCACTTCGTGCAGCAGCAAGGCCGCCAACGCTCCGTCGCGGCCCGAGGGGTCATAGGAAGCGGGCATATCCACCGCGTCCAGCAGCAACTGCCGCAACAGCGGCGACACGTCGATAACCTCGCACACGTTCCGATCAACGCGCGCCGCGCCCGGTTCGATATAAGCGCTGCGCGTGCTGACGTCCCACATGCGCACCTGATGCGTCACGCCGGCGGGGATCCATACCGCGCGCTGCGGCGGCACCACCCAATTGCCGTCGCGCGTGACCACATGCATGACGCCGGTCGCGCCATACAGCAGTTGCGCGCGCCGATGCGCATGCGCAGGCAGCACATGGCCGGGTGGGTAGTCGTTGCCGATGGCGACCACCGCACGGTCCAGCGCGTCGTAGCGGTCGATATGGGTATTGCGCATTGCAAGAGGACGGGTTTGGCCGAAATGCAAACATTATTGTCCAAAGCGCGATAACCAGCCACCGCACCGCGCCGTATCGTCCTGGCTTGTTCTTCAGGATGACAACCATGCTTTATCTATTACTGGCGCTGTTCGGCGGACTCAGTGGTGTCACGACCGTGCTGTTCGGCTTTGGCGGCGGCTTTGTCGTGGTGCCCGTGCTGTATGGCGTACTGACCGCCATGCATGGCGCAAATTCAGGAGCAACGCCGGGCGTCATCGATCTGATCGGCCAGTCCGCAATGCATATCGCGGTGGCCACTTCCACGTGCGTGATGGTGGTGAACGCCATCGCCGCCACGCGCAAGCATCAGCGCGCGGGCAATCTATTGCGGCCGTACGTCTGGCCGCTAGCGGCGTATATCGCCCTGGGTGCGCTGCTGGGCGCGTGGGCCGCCACGCGGGCCAGCGGCGACCTGGTGCGTTGGGCCTTCATTGCCTACCTGGCCGTGACCATCCTGGACTGCCTGCTGCGCCAAGGCTTCCTGACGCAAGCCGATGCCCGCGCGCCCGTGCCGCTGGGCCGGGGCGTTGTGGTGAGCGGCGGCGTGGTGATCGGCGCCATCGCCACGTTTCTGGGCGTGGGCGGCAGCGTGATGACGGTGCCGCTGCTGCGGCGACGGGGCCTGCCGATGGCCCAGGCGGCAGCGATGGCAAACCCCTTGACCCTGCCGGTGGCCATCGTGGGAACCGTGGCCTACATGGCGGCGGCACGCGGTCTGCCTGCCCCGCTTGCGCCGTGGATCATCGGCTATGTCGACCTGTTGGCTTTCGTGGTGCTGGCGCTGGGTTCGCTGGCGGGCATCCGACTGGCGGCCCCGCTGATTCCCCGCATTCCCGACCGCCTGCACGCGCGGGTCTACATCGCGCTGCTGGTGCTGGTGATGGTGAGCATGCTGCTGATCTGACTGGCCGTTGCAAAGGACTGCAACGGTAACTACGTAGGATGGGTGCAGCGCGCGGTGTCCGCGGCAAGATCGCCGGGGCACCATCGCGCGTAACCCATCTGGCAGCGGTCCAATTTATATCCACCGGTGGCTGATGGGTTGCGCGCGTTCGGCGCTTGGGTCTTTCTGAACGTCTCCTCGCGCTCCACCCATCCTACGATCGCCCCGCACATTCGTGGGCCGCAACGTCCCACCCGCGCACACCTGCCGACACATCGCGGCCAGCAGCCACTACGAAACCACGCAAAACGTTTCCGTGGCCGCCCCAGGGGCCTCCCTCCTACAGGGCGGCGCCCGCTCGTGGCCTGCCGACACAGGAAAACACATCGCGAAACTTGCCCCTGGGCGCTTGCGGTCTTCATCATGGTCGGACACTTAACCGGAACACGGAGGTTTCATGCAGCGTTCCACTTACGCATTCCTATCCGCCGCCATCCTGACGACGGCGCTGTCCGGTGCTCCCGCGATGGCGCAGAACGCCAGCCAGCCGGCCGCTCAGCCGCAGATGGCCCCCGCCATCACCCAACCCACCGATCAGCAACTACAGCGCTTCGCTTCGGCATCGCAAAAGGTGTCGGGCGTGGTTGACGAATACCGTCCCAAGGTCGACGCCGCGAAGACCAACGACGACAAGCAGAAGGTCGTGCAGGAAGCCGACGCGAAGATGGTGCAGTTGGTGCGCGCCGACGGCCTGACGGTTGAAGAATTCAATGGCATTGGCCAGGCCGTTCAAAAAGATCCGCAGTTGAAGCAGCGGGTCATGAACCTGAGCCAGGGCAAGTCGAAGTAGGACACACAGGCATGACCGGCCGGACCGGGGATTGTCCGGCCCGCGCCACGCGTTCTTTGAGCGCGTGGCGCTTTTCATTTGTGCTTTCGGATTTGCGCTTTCCACTCGCGCGCCACGTTTTCCGCGCCACCGGAAAGCAGTATCCTGGCTGCCGGTTCCGCTATCGACCCCACTTCGAAGGAGCACGGCATCTTGACCCCGGATCTCACCCTGTATGACCTGGCTGGCGCCGACGAGACGCTGCGCTTCAGCCCGCACTGCTGGAAAACGCACATGGCGCTGGCCCACAAGGGGCTGTCGGCCAAGACCGTGCCGTGGCGCTTCACTGAGAAAGAAGCTATTGAATTTTCTGGCCAGAAGCTGGTGCCCGTGCTGGTGCACGGCGAGCATGTGGTCAATGATTCCTGGCGCATCGTCTGCTATCTGGAAGACACCTTCCCCGAGCGGCCCTCGCTGTTCCATGGCGAGGGCGGCCGCGCGCTCAGCCTGTTCGCGAACTCCTGGGCCGACACCACCTTGGTGCCGGTGTTGGCGCGCTTGCTGCTGCCCGCCATCCACGAACTGATCCACGAGAAGGACAAGGATTATTTCCGGGCCTCGCGCGAAAAGCGTTTTGGCAGGCTTGAAGATTTGCCGGCGGGTTACGCCGAACAGATCGACGCGCTGCGGGCGGCGCTGCTGCCTTTGCGCCACACGCTGGGCAAGCAGCCGTTTTTGTCGGGCGCCCAGCACGGCTACGCCGACTATGCGGTCTTTGGCATGTTCATGTGGGCGCGCTGCACCAGCTCGCTGGAACTGCTGGCGGAAGACGATCCCGTTCACGCCTGGCGCGAACGGTTGCTGGACGCCTTTGGCGGCCTGGCGCGCAAGGCGCCGACCGCAGCCTGCTAAGAGGGGCCACCAAGCGGGCTTGCCAAGAGGGCCCGCTGAAAGGCCCCGCTAAGAGGCCGCGCTGAGAGGCCCCGCCAAGAGGCCCTCGCTGATCAGGTCTTCAGGCGGTAACCCGTCTTGAAGATCCAGCGCACGCCGATCAGGCAGGCCAGCAGGAACACCAGCGTCATGCCCACGCTGACGCCCAGGCTGACGTCCGACACGCCATAGAACGCCCAGCGAAAGCCGCTGACCAGGTAGACCACCGGATTGAACAAGGTGGCGGTCTGCCAGAACGGCGGCAGCATCTTGATGGAATAGAAGGTACCGCCCAGGAAGGTCAGCGGCGTGACGATCATCAGCGGAATGATCTGCAGCTTTTCAAAGCCGTCAGCCCACACGCCGATGATGAAGCCGAACAGGCTGAAGGTCACGGCGGTCAGCACCAGGAAGCCCAGCATCCAGAACGGGTGGGCAACCTCGAACGACACGAACAGCCGCGCCGTGGCCAGCATGATCAGCCCCAGGATGATGGACTTGCTGGCGGCCGCCCCCACATAGCCCATGACGATCTCAACATACGAGATGGGCGCGGAATGGATCTCATAGATGGTGCCGGAAAACCGTGGCATGTAGATGCCGAAGGATGCGTTGGCGATGCTTTGCGTCAACAGCGACAGCATGATCATGCCGGGCACGATGAAGGCGCCGTAGCTGACGCCGTCGATCTCGACCATGTGCGAGCCGATGGCCGACCCGAACACCACGAAATACAGCGACGTGGAAATGACGGGCGACAACACGCTTTGCATCAGCGTGCGCCAGGCGCGGGCCATTTCAAACAGGTAGATAGCGCGTATGGCGTAGAAGTTCATGATTGACCGTGTACCAGGCTGACGAAGATATCCTCAAGCGAGCTTTCCGATGAACTCAGGTCGGTGAATTCAATCTGGAGCCGGCCCAGGTCCTGCAGCAACTGCGAAATTTGCCCGCCGCCCTGGTTGTCATAGGTGTAGACCAGCTTGTAGCCGTCGGCCGACAGGTCCAGCTGATAGGCATCCAAACCGGTGGGAATGCCCGGCAGCGGCGCCTTCAGGGTCAGGCTCAGTTGGCGCTTGCCCAGCTTGGCCATCAGCGCGTTCTTCTCTTCCACCAAGATGATTTCGCCCTTGCGGATCACCCCGATGCGGTCGGCCATTTCCTGCGCTTCTTCGATGTAGTGCGTGGTCAGGATGATGGTGACGCCGCTTTCACGCAGCCGCCGCACCATTTCCCACATGCCGCGCCGCAATTCCACGTCCACACCCGCGGTGGGCTCGTCCAGGAACAGAATGGCCGGCTCATGCGACAGCGCCTTGGCGATCATCACGCGGCGCTTCATGCCGCCCGACAAGGCCATGATGCGGCTGTCCTTCTTGTCCCACAGGGACAGGTCGCGCAGCACTTTTTCTATGTAGGCCGGGTTGGCCGGCTTGCCGAACAGGCCCCGGCTGAACGTGACCGTGTTCCACACGCTTTCGAAGGCGTCGGTGGAAATTTCCTGGGGCACGAGCCCGATCTTGGAACGCGCGGCGCGAAAGTCCGACACGATGTCATGGCCATCGGCCAGCACCCGGCCGTCGGACGGGTTGACGATGCCACAGATGATGCTGATCAGCGTCGTCTTGCCCGCGCCGTTCGGCCCGAGCAAGGCGAAGATTTCACCGCGCTGAATGTCCAGGTTGACGCCCTTGAGCGCCTGGAATCCCGAGGCGTATCGCTTGGATAAACCTTGAATTGAAATAACCGGCTGCACACAAGCCCCCAACGTAATCGATAGCCGGGGATTTTACTCGTTACACCAGGGCCGCTTGGTCGGCCTGGTGGAACGCTGTGTTTGACATCTGGCGCTTACCGCCCCCAGCGCAGCACCAGGGGGTCCAGCCGGCGGGCGGTTTCCAGCAGGCCCTGGCGCACCTCGTCGCGCATCGGCGGGAACGGATGCCGGGGCGCGTCGCAATCAATCACGCCGCCCGCCTTCATCAAGGCCTTGGCCGTGAGGATGCCGCCCTGGCGGTTTTCATAATTGATCAGCGGCAGCCAGCGTTCATACAGGCGGTAGGCCTCGTCGCGCTGCCCTTGGCGATGCGCCTGGATGATGGGCCGGATGCCGTCGGCAAAGCCGCCGCCCGTCATGGATCCCGTGGCGCCGGCATCCAGGTCGGGCAGCAGCGTGATGGCCTCTTCGCCATCCCACGGGCCTTCAATGGCCGCCCCGCCCAGCGCAATCAGGTCACGCAGCTTCGAGGCCGCGCCCGCGGTCTCGATCTTGAAATACGACACCTGCTCGATCTCGCGCGCCATCTTCGCCAGCAGCGCGGCCGACAGCGGCGTGCCCGCCACCGGCGCGTCCTGGATCATGATGGGAATATCCACCGCGTCCGACACCTGCTGGAAGAAGGCTTCGATCTGCGCCTCGGGCACCCGGATGGTGGCGCCGTGATACGGCGGCATGATCATCAGCATGGCGGCGCCCTGGTCTTGCGCGCGCCGGCTGCGCGCCGCGCAAACGCGCGTGCCGAAGTGCGTGGTGGTGACGATGACCGGCACGCGGCCGCTGACGTGTTCCAGTATGGTCCGCGTCAGCACCTCGCGCTCGTCGTCCGACAGCACGAACTGCTCCGAGAAATTGGCCAGGATGCACAGCCCATCCACGCCAGAATCAATCATGAAGTCCACCGCGCGCTTCTGGCTGGGCAGGTCCAGCTCACCCGATTCGGTGAACGTGGTGGGCACCACCGGGAAAATGCCGCGATAGCGCGGCGCCTGGGATGTCGGCGTCATGGTTGTGGTCAGGGTCATGGCGGCTTACTCGATGATGTTGAAATCGTTCAGGTATTCGGTCTTCAGCGTCAGCCCCAGGCCCGGCTTGTTGTCATCCAGGTCGATAAACCCTTCCTTGGCCACGGGCTCGCCGTCGAAGATGTAGTAGAACAGCTCGTTGCCGACTTCCACATCGAACATCGGGAAGTACTCGCTCATGGGCGAGGCCAGCGTGCTCATCGTCAGATGGTAGTTATGCATCTGGCCGGCATGCGGAATGACCGGCACGCTGTAGGCTTCGCACAGCGCGTTGATCTTGTGCGCCGCCGTGATGCCGCCCACGCGGTTGGTGTCGTACTGCACCACCGACACGGCCTTCCTGTCCAGCAGTTGCTTGAAGCCATACAGCGAAAATTCGTGCTCGCCGCCCGAGATCGGAATCGAGGTCAGTTGGTTCAGCTCGGCGTAGCCGTCGATGTCATCCGCAATGACGGGTTCTTCCAGCCAGCGCGGCTCAAACTTTTCAAGCTTGGGCAGGATGCGCTTGGCATATTCCAGGTTCCAGCCCATATAGCATTCCAGCATCAGATCGGTGTCGTAGCCGATGACTTCGCGTATGGCCTCCACCGATTTCAGGTTCTCGACGACGCCCTTCTGAAGATGCGCGGGCCCATAGCCAAAGCGCATCTTGAACGCGGTAAAGCCCTGGTCCAGATAGGTCTGCGCTTCTTCCTGCATGGCTTTCAGGTCGGTGCGGTACAGCTTGGAGTAATAGACGGGAATCTTCTCCTTGGTGCGCCCGCCCAGCAGCTTGAAAACGGGCTTGCCCACCGACTTGCCCAGAATGTCCCAGATAGCCAGATCCACGCCTGAAATCGCCGCCATCGTCACGCCCTTGCGGCCCCAGGCATGCGTGGCGCGGTACATGCGCTGCCACAGGTATTCGTAGTCCCAGGGGTCTTGCCCCACCACCAGGGGCGCCAGGTATTGGTCGATGATGGCCTTGGCCACGCGCGGGGCCAGCGCCACATTGCCCAGCCCGACGATGCCGTCGTCGGTTTCCACTTCCACCACCGTCCAGCCATGAAAGCGGAACGTGCTCATGGTTTCCTCGCGTGAATACAGCAGGTCCATGGCGTTGGAGCAGAAGTTGCCTTGCGGCGGCACGGTCTTGCCGGTCCATTCAAAGACACGGGCGCGGACGGATTTGATCTTCATGGTGTGGTCCCTGTTCAAACAAGAGAGGTTCGGTGCGATGCGCCCATGCGGCAGGCAATCAGGAACGCCTGCCAGGTGGCGTCCACATTGGCGCGGCCCTGGCCCGCGATGTCGTAAGCGGTGCCGTGCGCAGGCGTGGTGATGGGAATGGGCAGGCCGCCCTGCACCGTCACGCCGCGCGAGAAGCCCAGCAGCTTGATCGCGATCTGCCCCTGGTCGTGATACATGGTGACAATCGCCTGGAACTCGCCGGCCTGCGCCTTCAGGAAGATCGTGTCGGCGGGAAAGGGCCCGGCGATAGGCAGCCCTTCCTGATTCATCTGCCGCACGGCGGGTTCGATGATGTCGACCTCTTCGCGCCCGCAAGTGCCGCCGTCGCCGCCGTGCGGGTTGAACGCCGCCACCGCCACGCGCGGCTGGGCGATGCCGTTGGCTTGCAGTGACCGATAGATCAGGCGCGTGGCGGCCTTGATGCCTTCGATGCTGAGCGCCGCCGCGGCGTCCTTGAGCGGAATGTGCGACGACACGCGCGACGTCCACAGATCGCCCAGCGTATTGAATTCACAGAAGTAGCCCGTCACGCCCAGGTACTGCGCAAAGTGATGCAGCTCGTCGTCGTGCTTCAAGCCGCCCTGCTTCATGGCGAATTTGTTCAGGGGCGCAAAACAGATGGCGTCGATATGCCCGTCGCGCGCCGCGTCCATGCAAGCGTCAAGCACTTGCAGCACCGACGCGCCGCCGGGCGCCTGGGCTTGGCCCACCGTTACCTGCTCGGGCCGGACCGTGTCCATGGCCAGCCAGGCGGGCTGGCGGGTATCGGCGCGGCTCCGCACGGCGGCCATGCTGTC
Source organism: Achromobacter sp. JD-1 (assembly GCF_038594925.1). Classification (NCBI taxonomy): domain Bacteria; kingdom Pseudomonadati; phylum Pseudomonadota; class Betaproteobacteria; order Burkholderiales; family Alcaligenaceae; genus Achromobacter; species Achromobacter sp. JD-1. The sequence goes on from NZ_JBCGCS010000011.1 coordinate 45,973, forward strand.
CACGGTTTGGGTCGGCACCTGCACGCCGGCTACGCGCTGGCCCTCGCGCCAGAGCCAGGCGTCGCCCACCAGCACGATGTTGGCGCGCTCGCACGCTTCAGGCCGGGCCAACAGGCGGGCGATGAGTTCGGCGCCGATGCCGGCCGGGTCGCCCAGGGTCAGGGCGATGACGGGTTTTTGCTGCGTGTCCATGTCAGGTCATTCCACGGAAATATTGTTTTTCTTGATGATGTCGGCGTAGCGCTGGTTCTCAGCGGCATGGAACTGCGCGAACTGCGCCTGGCTCATCGGGGTGATGTCCGCGCCGATCGCCAGCAGCCGGGCCTGCGTTTCAGGCAGGGCCAGAATCTGGTTCACGTCGTCGTGAATGCGCGTCTGGATGGCGGCGGGCGTGTTGGCGGGCATGTAGATGCCGTACCAGGCGCTCATCTCCACGCCCGGCACGCCGGCCTCGGCCATGGTGGGCACATCGGGAAGCTGGGGATTGCGGCGGGCGCTCAGCACCGCCAGCGCGCGCACCTTGCCGCTCTTGATGTGCGGAATGACGGACGACGCGGTTTCAAACGCAATCTGCACCTGTCCGCCCATCAGGTCGACCATGGCGGGGCCACTGCCGCGATACGGGATGTGCGTCATCTGCACGCCGGTTGCGTCCTTGAACAGTTCAGCGGCAATGTGCTGCGTGCTGCCCGAGCCGCTGCTGGCGAAATTGAACTCGCCGGGACGGCGCTTGATCAGCGCAATCAGCGCCTGGACGGAATCAGCCGGCACCTGGTTATTGACCACCAGGATGTTCGGCACCGCCCCCACGAACACCACCGGCGTCAGGTCGCGGTCATTGTCGTAACCCAGCTTGAGCAGATGCGGGGCAATGGCGTGGGCGGTGGATACCCCCATGACCATGGTGTGCTTGTCGGCCGACTTCGCCGCCTGGTCCGCCGCCAGCGTGTTGGAGGCGCCCGGCTTGTTCTCCACGACGACGGTCTGGTTGAGCATCGGCCCCAGGCGGTCGGCCACGGCGCGCGCCATGGCGTCGGTGCCGCCGCCGGGCGCGGAGCCCACCAGCAGGCGCAGCGGTTTGTTGGGCCAGTCGGCGTTTTGCGCCTGGGCGGGCGCCAGGGTTGCGAGGCACAGCGCGGCGGCCGCCAGGGCGAGCACAGCGCGGATGTCGCGGATATCACGGATCTTCATGGTTTGTCTCCTTGATGTTTCTTCGCCGCTTACGGCTTTGTTGTGAAGCCATCTTAGAAACATCGGCTGTTTCCGTAAAATGAAACTTTTGCACCAACCGTTCACCACAGGCGATCAATCATGGACCGCAATTTGAATGTTCCCGCCCTGCTCTCGCGGCTGCGCATGCGCCAGATCGTGCTGTTGCTGGCCATTGATGAACGCGGCACGCTGCGGGCGGCGGCGTCGCAACTGAACATGACCCAATCGGCGGCCAGCAAAATGCTGCACGAACTGGAATTGGCGCTGGGGCAGCCGCTGTTTGAACGGGTGGGCCGCGGGCTGGCGCTGACACCGGCCGGCGCTTGCGTGATGGGGTATTTCCGGGGCATGCGCGGCACCATGTCGTCGCTGGCGCGCGAGCTCGATGAACTTAGGCTGGGCAGCGCCGGCAAGCTGTTCATCGGCAGCATCATGGCGGCGTCGCCGGGGCATTTGACTGATGCCCTGCTGCGCTTGAAGCAGACGTATCCGCTGCTTGCCGTGGAGATCGCCACCGGCACCAGCGACCTGCTCATCGCGCAATTGAACGAAGGCAAGCTGGACGTGGTGATCGGGCGCATGCTGACCCTGTCGGATCGCAACTACGTGTTCCGGCCAATCGGCGACGAGGCGCTGTCCGTGATCGCGGCGGTGGACCACCCGCTGGCTTCGCCGCAGGCCGTGCATAAGCGCCTGGACTTCGAGGCGATGCTGGCGTATCCGTGGATTCTGCAACCCCACGGCAGCCCGATGCGCGAGGTGATAGAACAGGAATTCCGGTCGCATAACGTGGCGACGCCGCCGGGGTTGATCGAATCGGCGTCCATTCTGACGACCACCAACCTGGCCATGAAGTCGCACATGCTGGGCGTGATTCCGGAATCGGTCGCCAGCCGGTACGCGGCGCATGGCTTGTTGGCGATCCTGCCCTACCAGATCCGGCAATCGCTGACCGCCTTCGGCAGCATCGTGTCGCGCGACCGCCCGTTAAGCGCGGCCGGACAACATTTTGTCGACCTGCTGCACGATATTCAACGATGATGGGCGCGTTTTAGGCGAAATTTTGACGCTGCGGGACGTACAATCGCCGATTGCGCAACGCGCGTGATTTATCCGAGGTCTTCCGTGAGTGCATTACCCGCCTGTCCCGCCTGCCAATCCGAATACACCTACGAAGACGGCGGCGTCTATATCTGCCCGGAGTGCGCGCATGAGTGGTCGGCCCAGGACACCGCCGCTGTCGTCGAAGAAGCGCGCGTCTACCGGGATTCCGCCGGCAACGTGCTTCAAGACGGCGACACCATCACCGTCATCAAGGACCTGAAGCTCAAGGGTTCCAGCGGCGTGGTGAAGATGGGCACGAAGGTCAAGGGCATCCGCCTGGTCGACAGCGACCACGACATCGATTGCAAGATCGACGGCTTTGGCCAGATGAGCCTGAAGTCGGAATTCGTGAAGAAAATCTGACGCCACGTGCGCACCCCGGGCGGCACTGCGCCGCGCGGGGGGCCGTTCATGACGGCGATTCATAGCGGCCAGATCAAGGCTGGCGTGTCACGGCTGTCCCATCAAGACCCCCTCATCAGAACCGCGGCATCAAAGGTCTTCGTCTTCCGCCGCCTTGGGCATCAGGTAGGCCGTGAGCGTGCTGGACATACCCGCCATCACCCACAGCACGAAGAACGACACCGTATAAAAGCCCATGCGTCCCGTGGGCACGTACCCGAAGATCGCCACATCCAAGGGGTCAATCAGCGCGAATATCAGCGCGCTGCCTATCCCGGCCGCCATGAACGACGGCCACAGAATCCACATCAATGCACGCAGGCCCATCTGTGCTCTCCCTGCTCAAGGCTTGGCTTGCGCGGCGCCCGCGCCCTCGCTTGCCTGGGGTGCGGCCTGCTCAATGACCAGGCCGCGCTTGACCACGCCGTCCTGGATAGGCTCGTGGATGAAGTTGCTGTAGGCGAAGTAGATCGTGATGAAGCATCCGACCATGGCTGCGAACGGGCCAGCCATCAGAATCCAGGGCCAGGGTTCCCGATACCAGGGCTTGGGGGTCGGGGCATGTTGAGCAAGTGTCATGAGCAGTCCTTGGCAGGCTTAGTCGGGTACGTAGAAACTGGCGGCCTCATCGGTATGGATGGAGCGGTTTTCGCCGTCGTGGCCGCGCGCGCGCAGCGTGATGGGGTGGGCGCCGGGTTCAGCGCCCGCGGGCGCGCGGATCACCATGGGCACCAGCTTGTTGGCGGCGGCCGGCACCTCGACCGTGTCCGATCCCTGACGCCCGGCCATCACTTGCAGCCCGGGCATGCCGTCGGCCGACAGACGCAACTGCATGGCGCTGTCCGACGTGTTGATGATCTGCAAGCGGTAGACGTTTTCAATCTGCCCGCCCGCCACTTCGCGACCCAGCGCGCCCCGGTCGCGGATGACGTCCACCCGCAAGGGGTTGCGCATCGCCAACGAGGCAACAAACGCCACGACCAGAATCAGGATCAGCGTGCCGTAGATCAGCACACGCGGGCGCAGCAGATGCGACCGCGCGCTCTGGCTGCTCAGGCCGTCCTGCATGGCGCGGTCCGACGTGTAGCGGATCAGGCCCGGTTCGTACTGCATCTTGTCCATGACTTGTTCGCAGGCGTCAATACAGGCGCCGCAGCCAATGCACATGTATTGCAGGCCGTCGCGGATGTCGATACCCGTGGGGCAGACTTGCACGCACAGGCTGCAATCCACGCAATCGCCCAGGCCAGCCGCCTTGTGATCGACTTTGCGCGAACGCCCGCCGCGCGGGTCGCCCCGGCGCTTGTCATAGGTGACGACGAAGGTGTCCGGGTCCACCATGACGCTCTGGAAGCGGGCATAGGGGCACATGTACTTGCACACCGATTCACGCATGAAGCCGGCGTTGCCCCAAGTGGCGAAGCCGTAGAACAGCATCCAGAACCATTGCCACGGGCCCAGTTGCAGCGTGAACAGTTCATGGCCCAGTTCGCGAATAGGCGCGAAGTAGCCGATGAAGGTGGACCCGGTCCACCAGGCCAGCGCGATCCATAAAAAGTGCTTGGTGATTTTCAGGCGCGCCTTGCGCAGGCTCCACGGCGACTCGTCCAGGCGAATGCGCGCAATGCGGTCGCCTTCGACCTTGCGCTCGATCCACATGAAGATTTCGGTGTAGACGGTTTGCGGACAGGCGTAGCCGCAGAACAAGCGGCCGGCCACGGCAGTGAAGAGGAACAGCGCCAACGCCGAGATCACCAGCAGCACGGCCAGGTACACGACGTCTTGCGGCCATAGCACCAGGCCGAACAGATAGAACTTGCGCGCACCCAGATCGAACAGCACGGCTTGGCGGCCGTTCCATTGCAGCCAGGGCAAGCCGTAGAAGATGAGCTGGGTGATGAATACGAACGCGATGCGCCAGCGGGCGAAGATGCCACTGACGGAGCGCGGATAGATCTTGCTGCGCACGCCTGCCAACGTCTGCTCCAGGGTTTCAGCCCCCGGGCGTGGCGGCCGAGTGTGCGGGCGCCAGGGCGGCGGCTCGCCGCCAGGCGGCGTGCCCACGCTTGCGGTTGACCCATCATCCATATGCTGCTCCGTACGGTAAATCCGATGATGTGGGGTTGGCCGTGCGTGGCCCGCCCCACCTAAGCGCCACTGGCCGGCTTACTTGGCCAGGGGCGCGGTGCCAACAGCCGCGGTGTTGATCGCCGCGGTGTCGACCGCTTGCACGTCTCCCGCACCTTCCGGCTTGTTCGACAGGCCCCACACCCAGGCCGTCAACACCTTGATCTGTTCAGGGTTCAGGATGTGTTCGTGCGCGGGCATGCGGTTGTCGCGGCCGTCCAGGATGGTCTTCACGATAGAGGCTTCCGAAGACCCGTACAGCCACACGTCGTCCGTCAGGTTGGGCGCGCCCATCAACTGATTGCCCTTACCGTCCACGCCGTGGCACGCCACACAGAAGTTGCCAAACTCGCGCTTGCCGCGAAACACGCGGATGGGGTCCGCCGTCAGCCCCGACAGCGAACGCACGTACTGCGCGATGTCGCCCGCCGCCTTCGCATCGATGGCGGACTTCCAGGGCGGCATCACGCCGTGACGGCCTTCCTTGATGGTCTTCATGATGACTTCCGGCGAACCGCCATGCAGCCAGTCGCCATCGGTCAGGTTGGGAAAGCTGGGGCCGCCCTTGGCGTCCGAGCCATGGCATTGCGCGCAGTTGTTCAGGAACAGGCGCTGGCCGATTTCGCGGGCGCCCGCGTCCTGTGCGATCTGCGGCACGGTCATGGTTTCAAAGCGCGCGTAGATGGGGCGCACGGCATCGGCCATCTTGGCCTGGTGCCGCGCCACCTCTTCCGTGCTGCTGTAGCCCAGTTGGCCCTTGTACGAGCCCAGGCCCGGCATGAAGAACAGATAGCCCAGCGCGAACAGGCAGGCCAGCAGGTACATCCACGTCCACCAAGTGGGAACGGGATTGTTCAGTTCGGTCAGGTCGCCGTCCCAGACGTGGCCGGTGTCTTCCACCTGCCCGGCGGCCGGCTTGGCGCCCAGCCAGCGGCGCTGCGTGTACAGCAGCCACACGCACCAGAGCACGCCGCCCACGGCGACCACCGAAATGAAAATCCCCCAGAAGCCATTGACGAAATCGCTCATGATCGATTCGCTCCATCTTGTTGTGCCTGGCCGAATTCATCGGGCAGGGCGAACGGCAACATGGCCGCGTCGCGGTTGGCGCCCTGGCGGCCGCGCGAGCAGGCCCACCAGACGATGCCGAAAAAGGTCGCCATGGAAATGGCGGTAACGATTGCGCTCAGATAAGCCACCATGGTCAGCCTCCGGTGGCGGGTTGCGCCGCGGACTGCGCGGTCGGCTCGGCCGATTCAGCGCCCTTCTTGGCCTGTTCCGCCTTCGTTGCCTCTTCCGCCTTCTTGGCCTCTTCTGCCTTCTTGGCTTCAGCCGCCTGCTTGGCGAGGCGCACACCCACGCCCAGGCTTTGCAGGTAATCCACCAGCGCGTCCTCTTCCGTCTTGCCTTCGATTGCCTTCGGCGCGGCGGCGATCTGCTCGTCGGTGTAGGGCACACCCAGCGTGCGCAAGGCGCGCATGCGCTCGGCCACGTTCTGCCCGGTGATTACCGTCTTTTGCAGCCAGGGATAGGCGGGCATGTTCGATTCCGGCACCACCTTGCGCGGGTCGCGCAGGTGAATGCGGTGCCAATCGTCGGAATAGCGTTCGCCCACGCGCGCCAGGTCTGGCCCGGTGCGCTTGGAGCCCCACAGGAACGGATGGTCGAAGACCGATTCCGCCGCCGTCGAATACGAGCCGTAGCGTTGCACTTCGGCGGCCAGCACGCGCACCTGCTGCGAGTGGCAGCCCACGCAGCCTTCGCGGATGTACACGTCGCGCCCCATCAGCCGCAGCGGGCTGTAGGGTTCGACGCCCGCCACGGGCTGGGTGGTGCTGTGCTGGAAGAACAGCGGAATGATCTGAACCAGGCCCGCGAAGGACACCACCAGGATGCTGGCGATGATCATCCAGCCGATGTTCTTCTCAAGCGTCTGGTGAGAAAAGAAGCCAGTTTTATTGTTGGCCATGATGTCCTCGTCAAGCAGTGGCCGGCACGGCGGGCGCGGCGGGCACGTCGGTCGCTGCGACCGGCGGGCGGGCGGCATGGGGGTCGTCTTCGGGAATGGCGGGGTTGACCGGCAGCGCACCGCGCACCGTCATCCACACGTTCCAGGCCATGACGAACACGCCCGACAGGAACAGCGCGCCGCCCAGCAAACGGATCAGGTAGTACGGCACGCGCGTCTTCAGTTCTTCAACGAAGCTGTAGACCAGAGTGCCGTCGGGTGCGGTATCGCGCCACATCAGACCCTGCTGCACGCCGGCAATCCACATGGCGGCGATGTACAGCACCACGCCGATGGTGGCGATCCAGAAGTGCAGCTCGATGGCCTTCACGCTGTACATCTTTTCGCGGCCATACAGGCGCGGGATCAGGTAGTAGAGCGAGCCGAAGGAAATCATCGCCACCCAACCCAGCGCGCCGGAATGCACGTGGCCGATGGTCCAGTCCGTGTAGTGCGACAGCGAATTGACCGTGCGGATCGACATCATCGACCCTTCAAACGTGGACATGCCGTAGAACGACAGCGCGGTGACCATGAACTTCAGGATCGGGTCGGTGCGCAGCTTGTACCAGGCGCCTTGCAGCGTCATGATGCCGTTGATCATCCCGCCCCAGGACGGCGCCAGCAGAATCAGCGAAAACGTCATGCCCAGCGATTGCGTCCAGTCAGGCAACGACGTGTACAGCAGGTGGTGCGGTCCCGCCCACATGTACGTGAAGGCCAGTGCCCAGAAGTGCACGATGGACAGACGGTACGAATAGATCGGGCGGCCGGCCTGCTTGGGCACGAAGTAATACATCATGCCCAGGAAGCTGGTGGTCAGGAAAAAGCCCACCGCGTTATGGCCGTACCACCACTGCACCATGGCGTCCTGCACGCCGGCGTAAGCCGAGTACGACTTCCACATCGACACCGGCATTTCAATGTTGTTGAAGATGTGCAGGATGGCGATGGTGAGGATGTACGAGCCGAAGAACCAGTTGGCCACGTAGATGTGCTTGGACCGGCGCTTGACGATGGTGCCGAAGAACACGATGGCGTAGGCCACCCAGACCAAGGTGATCAGGATGTCGATGGGCCATTCGAGTTCAGCGTATTCCTTGCTGCTGGTGAAGCCCATCGGCAAGGTGATGGCGGCGGCCACGATGACGATCTGCCAGCCCCAGAACGTGAAGGCGGCAAGCTTGTCGCAGAACAGCCGCGCCTGACAGGTGCGCTGGACGACGTAGTACGACGTCGTGAACAACGCGCTACCGCCAAAGGCGAAAATCACCGCGTTGGTGTGCAGCGGGCGCAGACGGCCGTAGCTGAGCCATGCGGTATCGAAATTCAACTGTGGCCAAATCAGCTGCGCGGCGATAAAAACGCCCACAGCCATGCCGACAATGGCCCAAACCACCGTCATGAGCGCGAACTGCCTCACGATCTTGTAGTTGAAGGTGTCGGCCTTGCTTGCGATTGCGGCGCAATCGTTCATCACCCTTCCCCCAAAGTAACAAATAGCTCCAGGCTTGAATGATGGGACCGGGTTCAGAAGTCGGCGTTGATATGGATCAAGCGCGCGTGGGGCAGCAAGGGAACGCGGCAACGCCGCAACGCATCAGCAAGGGTTTGTTATGAATTAGCGCCGCGGCCAGCGCGGCCGCTGTCGTCATCGCGCAGGATCGCCGTGCCGGCGCTGTCGGTATCGTCGTACTGGCCGTTGAACACGGCCCACCAGAGCGATACGCCGATGGCCAGCACGAACAGCAGCGACAGGGGCAGCAACAAGTACAGGATGGTCATTGCGCAGTTTCCATCCTGGCGGCTTCCAACGCGCCCACGGGGGCAGCACCGCCAGACCAGTCGCGGCGGCACAGGCGCCACGAGTTATAGGCCACCGCCAACGACGACACCAGCATCGTGATGGCGGCCAGCCAGGGCTGCACCCAACCCATCAACGCCAGCGGCGTCATCAGCAGATGCCAGACAAGCGAACCGTACAGGTTCTGCCGCGCCTTGTGACGTGCCTGGCTCAACAGCGCATCCAGCGCGGCGTCGGGCATGGTGGGATGCGCTGCCAGCGCCGAGTGCGCGGACGCCATCGCCGTGGGCACCGCCATCGACATGGCGCAAGGGCAGCTCATGACCAGCAACGCCACCATCACGGGCAGGCTGTGGGCGGGGTCGATATAGGCCCAGCCAATTGCAGCGGCCAGCGCCAACGCCACCTGCGCCAGAACAAAACGCGACGCCAGGCGATCGGCGCGCGCACCCAGGTCCAGCCGCTGCGCCTCAACGCGCTGATGACGCACCCCGCCCGCCGCGCCGCCAAACGATTGCCGGGCGCACAGTTCCAGGTAGCGCGCGGTCAGCAGAAACGCCACGAACATCGTGACGGAATCAAAATAGACTTCGCCGCGCCCCGTCCAGGTGGCGTGCACGCTGGGTATGAACGCAGCCACGATGCCCAGCGCCACCGGCACGTCCATGCCGGCGCGGCCTTGGCGCAGGTTGTCGCCGGCATGGCGCCAGATGGGCCAGGCCGAATACAGCACCACGGGAATGGTCAGCGCGAAGCTGGCCCAGTTCATCAACACGATGGCCCAGTCCAGCGTTTCCAGGGCGTCGGCGGGCATGCTGTCGTGGCGCAGGTAGCCGGGCCAGGCAAACATCATCACCTGCATCATCGCCAGCCAGGCCAGCGACAGGCGCACCAAGGCATGGCGGCGCTGCTGGCGGTCAGTATCTGACAGGCAGGCCGGAACGGCGAAGATCGATTTTGCTCGCATGCGCCGATGGTAACGAGCACCCCCGGCGGCCGCCTTGATCTGGATCAAGCCGCTTTTTGTTGCGGCTTGCCAGGCGTGTCCAGCATGTCCAGAGATCGCATCAAGGGCGTTGCAGTCGCAGTACGGCCACCACCGCGCGAATCAACTCGGCCAGATCGTCGCCATCAATCGTCAGCGCCGGCGTCAGGTACACGACGTTGCCAAAGGGGCGCACCCATACGCCGGCGTCGACCAGCCGGCGCTTCAAAGCTTCGCGGTCGGCGATGCCGTCCAGCTCCACCACGCCGATGGCGCCTAGCACGCGCACGTCGCGCACCCAGGGCAAGTCGCGGCAGGGTTCCAGGCCGGCCGCCAGGGCCTGGGACAGCGCTTGGGCCTGCGCCAACCGGGGTTCGGACTCGAACAGATCCAGCGAGGCATTGGCCGCCGCGCAGGCCAGTGCATTGCCCATGAACGTGGGGCCATGCATCAGCGCGTGCGCCGGGTCGTCGGACCAGAAGGCGTCGAACACCCGGTTGCTGGCCACCGTGGCGGCCAGCGGCAGCGTGCCACCCGTGAGCGCCTTGGACAAGGTGATGATGTCGGGCTTGATGCCGGCCTGCTCAAAGGCGAACATCGTGCCGGTGCGCCCGAAGCCGGTGAAGATTTCGTCGAAGATCAGCAGCAGGCCGTGGCGGTCCGCCAGGCTGCGCAAGCGGCGCAGCACTTCCGAGTCATGCAGCAACATGCCGCCCGCGCCCTGCACCAGCGGCTCGACAAGAATGCCCGCCAATTGCGGCGCGCGCGCTTGCAGGAATTGATCCAGCGCGGCGTAGGCCGCGTCGTCGCGCGGCAGGTCCACGATGTCGTGCTCGGCCAGCATGCCCCGATACAGGCTGTGCATGCCGTCGTCGGGGTCGCACACGGCCATGGTGCCGAACGTGTCCCCGTGATAGCCGCCCCGAAACGCCACAAAGCGGCTGCGGCCGCGCTCGCCCTGGTTCAGCCAGAACTGCACCGCCATTTTCATGGCGACCTCGACCGCCACCGACCCGGAGTCGGTGTAGAAGACGCGGTCCAGCCCCGGCCCCAGCAAGCCGGCCAGGCGGCGCGCCAGCGTGAGTGCGGGCTCGTGAGTCAGGCCGCCAAACATCACATGCGGCATGGCATCCAATTGCGCGCGCACGGCCTGGGCGATGTGCGGGTGGTTGTAACCGTGACAGGCCGTCCACCAGGACGCCACGCCATCGATCAGGCTGTGCCCGTCCGCCAGTTCCAGCCGGCTGCCTTGGCTGCGCACCACGGGCAGCGGCGGCGTCACCGTTTTCATTTGGGCATAGGGAAGCCAGATATGGGCTTGGCCCTGGGCCACCCAGTCGGGCGTGTGCATGGTTGAGCTCCGAAAAAACAGGCGCGGTCGCAGGGGCATTCCTGGCGTCCCGGACCCCGGAAAACGCCGTGCGCGCCTCCACTACAATGGCCCGCATTCTACGGCTTGGCGCGGGCGTTCCCCTTGCCCAGCCGCTGCCGGAACGATTGATGTCTAAGCTGGATTCGCTGTTTCTCTCCGAGTTGGCCGCCGCCGACACCCGCCGCGTACGCCGCCGCCTGCGCACCGCCACGGCCGCGCCGCCCGGGCGCATTGTGCTCAATGGCGCGCCTGTGCTGAACTTTTCCAGCAACGATTACCTGGGCCTGTCCAAGCACCCGCTGCTGATCGAACGCGCCCGGGAATGGACCGCGCGCCATGGCGCGGGCGCGCAAGCGTCGCGGCTGGTCTGCGGCAACCTGGACTTGCACGAACAGGTCGAGGCCAAGCTGGCTCGTCTGAAAGGCACCGAGGCCGCGCTGCTGCTGGCCTCGGGCTGGCAGGCCAACGCCGCCGTGCTGCCCGCCCTGCTGCGCGCCGCCGCCAGCCTGGGCGACATCGAGTTGTACGCGGACAAGCTGAATCACGCCAGCCTGCACCAGGGTTGCCAGGCCGCTGGGGTCAGGCAGATCCGGTTCCGGCATAACGACCTGGATCATCTGGAAAGCCTGCTCGCCGCTCGCGTGCAGACCGGCGCGGGCAAGCCCGTGGCCCGCTTCATCGTTACGGAAAGCGTGTTCAGCATGGACGGCGACCGAACCGACGTTGTCCGGCTGGCGGACCTGGCCGACCGCTATCAAGCCTTTGTTTACCTGGACGAAGCGCATGCCACCGGCGTGCTGGGTCCGGGCGGCATGGGCTTGGCGGGCTTGGCGCCGGAGCGTATCGACCTGGCGATGGGCACGTTCAGCAAGGCGCTGGGCGGATTCGGCGCCTATGTGGCCGGGTCGCGCGCGCTGTGCGACTACTTGATCAACACCTGCTCTGGCTTCATCTACACAACGGCGCTGCCGCCCGCCGTGCTGGGCGCCATGGACGCCGCGCTGGACCTGGTGCCCACGCTGGACGCCGAGCGCGCCCGGCTGACTGCCGCCGGTGACCGGCTGCGCGCCGCGCTGCAAGGCATGGGCCTGGACACGGGCGATTCCTCCACGCAGATCGTGCCCGCCATCGTGGGCGACGAAGCGCGCGCGCTGGACATGGCGGCCGCCCTGGAACGCCGTGGCCTGCTGGCCGTGGCCATCCGCCCGCCCACCGTGCCGGCCGGCACCAGCCGCCTGCGCCTGACGCTCAGCGCCGCGCACCGCGATGCCGACGTCGCGCAACTGATCGATGGCATCAAGGCGGTGCTGGCATGAGCCCCACGCGCCCCACCCTGCTCTTCGTACACGGCTGGGCGTTCGACGCGTCTGTCTGGACGCCGCTGCGCGCCGAGCTTGAAGACTGGCCACAAGCCGTTACCGATGCCGGTTACTTCGGCGCCGCGCAAGCGCCGGCAGCAGCCATCGCCCCCGTCATCGCCATCGGCCATTCGCTGGGCGTGCTGCGCTTGTTGCGGAATCTGCCGTCCCACTGCGTGGGCTTGGTGTCGATCAACGGGTTTCCGCGCTTTGGCGCCGCGCCGGACTTTGACGCCGGGGTGCCGCGCCGTATGCTGGACCGCATGATGAAACGGCTGTCCGCCGACCCCGTCGCCGTCTTGCAAGACTTCCGCGAACGCTGCGGCGATGCTTCCGCCTTCGGTTCGCCGCGCCTGGAACCGCTGGCCCGCGATCTTGAAGCCTTGCGTGACGAAGACCAGCGCAACGCCCTGGCGGCGCTGCCCGTTCCTTTGCTGATCTTGGCCGGACTGGACGACCCCATCGTCCCCCCCACCATGACGCAAGCCGCGTTCGGCGGCCGCGTGGGCGACGAACGGCACGATCTGGAACACGGCGGCCATTTGTTGCCGGTGTCGGCCGCGCCCTGGTGCGCGCGCCATATTGCCGCGTTCATCGACCGCGTGGCGCCTGCCGACTGATGCAAGCCACGCCCCGCAACACCCGGGTCGGCGCCCGCTTCGGCGCGGCTGCCCACCGCTATGAAGACCACGCGCCCATCCAGCGCATAACCGCCGAACGGCTGGCCAGCGATATCGCCTGCCTGCGCTTGCCCGCGCGTCCTCGCATCCTGGAGATCGGTTGCGGCACCGGCTTGCTGACCCAGGCCCTGGCGCGCCGGCTGGGTAAGGCGGACTGGACCATCACCGACATCTCGCCCGCCATGCTCGCCGCCGCCCAGCGCGGCCCGGCGCTACCCGGCACGGCGCGCTTTCAGTTGCTGGATGGCGAACACCCGCAGGGCTTGGATGGCGAGTACGACCTGATCTGCTCCAGCCTGGCCGTGCAGTGGTTCACCGACCTGAACGCCGGCCTGGGCCGCTTGGCTGCGCTACTGGCGCCCGGCGGCCATCTGGCCGTGGCTACGCTGGCCGCCGGCACGTTCGCTGAATGGCAGCACGCGCATCAGGCGGCGGGCTTCGTCGCCGCCACGCCGCCCTACCCGCCGTGCCAGGCCATCCGTCCCGCCATGAACAATCTGACCGGTGGCGTGCGCGGCGAACGGCTGATACAAAATCATCCTGATGGCCTGACTTTCCTGAAGGGCCTGAAAGGCATCGGCGCCACCACGCCCGCGCCCGGACGTCCGCCGCTATCCGCGGCGGCGTTGCGCCGCGTGCTGGCGGCGTTTGACGAACTTGGAGCCTCGGTGACGTATCACCTGGCCTACGGTATGTGGAAAAAATCGACGCTACGCCCCGCCGGGGTTTTCGTGACCGGCACTGACACCGGCATCGGCAAGACGCTGGTGTCCGCCATCCTCGCGCGCGCCTGGAATGCTGATTATTGGAAGCCGGTGCAGACCGGCGTATCCGAAGAACGGGGCGACACCGACACCGTGGCCGAACTGGCGCAACTACCGCCCGAACGCCTGCACCTGCCCGCCTACGTGCTGCAAGCGCCGCTGTCGCCCTGGGCCGCCGCCACGCTGGAAGACACCGTGGTCGACGCCACCACCATCGTGCCCCCCGCCACCACCGCGCCCTTGATCGTGGAAGGCGCGGGCGGCCTGTACGTGCCCATCGACGACACGCACATGATGATCGACCTGATCGCGCGCCTGGACATGCCCGTGGTGCTGGCCGCGCGCAGCGGCCTGGGCACCATCAACCACACGCTGCTCAGCCTGGAAGCCCTGAAGCGCCGTGGCATCCCGATTCTGGGTGTGGTGATGAGCGGCCCGCTGTCCCCCGGCAACAAAGAAGCCATCGAACGCTTCGGCGACGTCCGCGTGCTGGCCGAAATCCCGCCGCTGTCGCACGTCGACGCGGCAACGGTCGCGAGGCTGGCGCAGGGCATTCCGCCTTTGAAGGAATGCCTGGCGGCGCTGGGCGAGGCACCGACGGTGGCGGATTAGGGGTCGGGAAGTACGGCTTTGCCATATTTCGCCAAGGCCCCTAATCTAGGGCGATGGGCACCATAAACATTTCCCTTCCGGACGCGCTGAAATCCTTTGTTGACGAACAAGTCACCGAAAGAGGCCACGGCACCAGCAGCGAGTATGTACGCGAACTCATCCGCAAAGATCAGGATCGGCTTCAGTTGCGAAGCTTGATGCTTGTCGGCGCATCTTCCGCCCCAGCGGCTCCCGCCGACGCCGCCTATTTTTCTGACCTGCGTGCCCGAATCCGCAAAGGCTCCAGGCCGTGAACGACGCCTATGAACGCCTGACCAAGAACGATGTGAAGTACCGCTTCGTGATCGACATGGCCTCGCTTGAGCAAGAGGCCGCCGCCGCCTGACGCGCAAGCGTGCTGGCCTAGGGAAAAAAAAGGGTGCCCGAAGGCACCCCGAATCCACCCTACAACAGCACCTACAACTGCAACTGCAAAGCAATCAATCTTGTCGCCCGGTCAACGGCTTACCGGGCGACGGGTCATGCGGTAGTGCGATAAAGCGATAACGCGATCAAGCCACCTTCTGTTCCTGGCCGTGTTCAAACTGGGCCTCTTCCGTGGAACCGGTCAAGGCGGTGGTTGAAGACTGGCCGTTTTCGATCGTCTGCGTCACGGCGTCGAAGTAGCCGGTGCCCACTTCGCGCTGGTGCTTCACGGCGGTGAAGCCCAAGTCGGCGGCGGCGAATTCCTTCTGCTGCAATTCCACGAAGGCGCTCATCTGGCGGCGGGCATAGCCGTGGGCCAGTTCGAACATGCCGTAGTTCAGCGCATGGAAGCCGGCCAGCGTGATGAACTGGAACTTGTAGCCCATGGCGCCCAGCTCGCGCTGGAACTTGGCGATGGTGCCGTCGTCCAGGTTCTTCTTCCAGTTGAACGAGGGCGAGCAGTTGTACGCCAGCAGCTTGCCCGGGAATTGGCGATGGATGGCGTCCGCGAATTTGCGGGCGTATTCCAGGTTGGGCGTGGACGTTTCGCACCAGATCAAATCGGCGTAAGGCGCATAGGCCAGGCCGCGCGAGATGGCTTGGTCGATGCCGGCCTTGGTGCGGAAGAAGCCTTCCACGGTGCGCTCGCCGGTGATGAACGGGCGGTCGTTTTCGTCGACGTCGCTGGTCACCAGGTCAGCCGCGTCGGCATCGGTGCGGGCCAGCAGCACGGTGGGCGTGCCCATCGTGTCGGCGGCCAGGCGGGCCGACACCAGCTTGGCAACGGCCTCGCGGGTGGGCACCAGCACCTTGCCGCCCATGTGGCCGCACTTCTTCACCGACGCCAATTGGTCTTCAAAGTGCACGCCGGCGGCGCCCGCGTCGATCATGGCCTTCATCAGTTCAAAGGCGTTCAACACGCCGCCGAAACCGGCTTCGGCATCGGCCACGATGGGCGCGAAATAATCGATATAGCCCTCGTCGCCCGGGTTCTTGCCTTCCATCCACTGGATCTGGTCGCAGCGCGCCAGTGAATTATTGATGCGGCGAACCACTTGCGGCACCGAGTTGGCGGGGTACAGCGATTGGTCGGGGTACATCTCGCCGGCCAGGTTGGCGTCACCGGCCACTTGCCAGCCCGACAGGTAGATGGCCTTCAAGCCGGCCTTGACCTGCTGCATGGCCTGGTTGCCGGTCAGGGCGCCCAGCGAATTCACGAAGGGTTCGCTATGCAGGGATTCCCACAGGCGGGTCGCGCCACGTTCGGCCAGCGTGTGCTGCACGCTGATCGAGCCGCGCAGGCGGATGACATCTTCAGCGCTGTAGTCGCGCTTGATGCCTTGCCAGCGGCTGTTCTCGGCCCAGTCTTTCTGCAAATTGCGGATTTCGGTTTCGCGAGTGCTCATGGTGTTGCTCCTGGTCAGTGATGGGAAGACTTCAAAAGATTCGCGTCTTGCATTGCGTGAATCGTTGGAGAAAGTCTATGCCTGTGCTGCAGGGCAATGTGGGCTTATGTCTTATAGAAGATGAAAAATGTTTTTCTTTAAAATCAATGAATTAAAACTTCCATTTCGTATTGCGGAATGAATTTGCCATCTGTGAAATGCGCTTTGGTTGCGCAGCAGCAGGAACTTTCACATGACGAGACTTACATTTCATAATGCGGAAATTCGGCGCTTTTTGCAGCGCCTACAATGCCGTCATTCCCCCGAATTTCTTGATTTGCCATGACCCTGTCTCACGGCCCCCTGGGCCAAAGCGTGGCCTACGCCTCGCAATACGATCCCTCGCTGCTTTTTCCCATCGCCCGTTCGCATAACCGTGCGGCGCTGAACCTGGAAGCCGGCAAGCTGCCCTTTAGGGGCGTGGATATCTGGAACGCCTACGAGCTGTCCTGGCTGGACGCCAAGGGCAAGCCGCGCGTGGCCATGGCCACGTTCTCGGTGCCGGCCGACAGCCCCAACATCATTGAATCCAAGTCATTCAAGCTCTATCTGAATTCGTTCAACCAGACGCGCCTGGTGAATTCGGCGGCCCTGCGCGGGCGCCTGGAACGCGACCTGAGCGCCGCCGCGGGCGCTCCCGTTGGCCTGGACTTCTTCCTGCCGCAACGTTTTTCCGAACTGCGCATGGGAGAGTTGGACGGCATCTATATCGACAAGCTGGACGTTGAGATCGACACCTACGAGCCCGCGCCCGAAGTGCTGCGCACCCGGCCCGGCGACGTGGTCGAAGAAACGCTGGCCTCGCGCCTGTTGAAGTCCAACTGCCCGGTGACCGGCCAGCCCGATTGGGCCAGCGTGCAGATCCGCTACCGGGGCGCCCCCATCGACCGCGAATCGCTGCTACGCTACGTGGTGTCGTTCCGCCAGCACGCTGAATTCCACGAGCACTGCGTGGAACGCATCTTCAGCGACATCATGCAGGCCTGCGCCCCCGAACACCTGACCGTGTACGCACGCTACACGCGCCGCGGCGGACTGGACATCAACCCCTGGCGCAGCAACGTGGAAACCGCGCCCCCAGCCGACGTGCGCACGGTTCGGCAATAAATGCATTGGTGCACCGCGGCACCTATTAACAATTAGTTGCACACGCACTGCCCGCTATCGATTTCGTTTATGGTTCGCACGGCATCAGGCGGGCCGCCCGGCTCGCCGCCACATCCGAACCTTAGACATTCACTCCCCCAAGGAGGCGGCAATGCAAGTGCGAGATTGGTTTGTCGAGCGTCAACCCGAGTTCGCGCAATGGAGGCAAGACCTTCACGCGCACCCGGAGCTGAGTTTCCAGGAACACCGCACCGCTGACCTGGTGGCGTCCAAGCTGCGGCAATGGGGCCTGGACGTGCATGGCGGCATCGGCGGCACGGGGGTGGTGGCCGTGTTGCAGGGCGAGCGCCCGGGCAAGCGCCGCATCGGCTTGCGGGCCGACATGGACGCGCTGCCCATGCAGGAAAAAACCACGCTGCCCTACCGCTCTACCCATGAAGGCACTTTCCATGGCTGCGGACACGACGGGCACACGGCCACGCTGCTGGCCGTGGCGCAGCACCTGTCGCAAAACCGGGACTTTGCCGGCACGCTGAACTTCATCTTCCAGCCCGCCGAGGAAACCCTGGCCGGCGGCGTCGCCATGATTCAGGACGGGCTGTTCACCCGCTTTCCCTGCGACGAAATCTACGGTCTGCACAACAACCCCATGCTGGGCAAGGGGCGCGTGGCGGTGCGTGAAGGCGCGTTGCTGGCCGCCTGTGACGGTTTCGTCATTCGCGTGCATGGCGTGGGCTGCCACGGCGGCATGCCGCAGCAGGGCAATGACCCGGTCGTCATCGCCAGCCAGTTGGTCGGCATGCTGCAAACCGTGGTCAGCCGCTCCCTGGACCCGTTGGTGGCGGGCGTGGTCAGTGTGGGCATGATGAACGGCGGCACCGCGCCCAACGTCATCCCCGACATGATCGAACTGCGCGGCACCGTGCGCACCATGAGCATCCCCGCACGAGAAACGGCGCTGCGCCGGGTGCGCGAAATATGCGAGGGGCTGGGGGTGGCCAATGCCACCCGCATCGACCTTGAATTCGGCATGGGCTGCCCGCCCACCATCAATGCGCCCGGCCCGGCGGCCACCGTCGCGGCCGCTGCGGCGCGCGTGGTCGGAGCCGACCTGGTTGATGACCGCATCACGCCGCTGATGGCCTCGGAAGATTTCTCCTATCTGCTGCAGGAATGCCCGGGCGCCTACTTCTTCGTCGGCCAGGACGGCCACTTCTGCCATCACCCTGAATACGACTTCGACGACGACATCCTGCCCACCGGGGCAGCCGTCTTCGTCGAGATCGTGCGCGACCGCCTGGGCTGATCCTTCCCTTTTCTTGCTGTCGAGTCCTCGGGCCGCGTTGCCAGGCAACGCGCCCGTGTCCCCTTGCGCCTCTACGGCGTTCGCAGGAGTCCAAGATGACGTCTTCGTCTTCCCCCGCTTATCAAGTGTCGGCCGCCATGCGGCGCCGCGTGGTCATTGCCTCGGTACTGGGCAATGCCTTCGAATGGTTCGATTTCGCCATCTACGGCATGTTCGCCGCCGTGATTTCGCGCCTGTACTTTCCCACCGGCGACAGCGCGACGTCGCTGCTGCTGGGGCTGGCCACCTTTGGCGTGGCCTTCGCGGTGCGCCCCATCGGCGGCCTGGTGCTGGGCATGTACGCCGACCGCCACGGGCGCCGTCGCGCGTTGTCGCTGATGATTCTGATGATGGCGGGCGGCACCGCCCTGATCGGCCTGCTGCCCACCTATGCGTCCATCGGCGTGGCGGCCAGCGTGTTAATGCTGGTGGCGCGGCTGATCCAGGGGTTTTCGGTGGGCGGCGAATACGCCAGCGCAAGCGCCATGCTGGTGGAATTCGCCCCCACGGGGCGGCGCGGCCTGTACGGCAGCTTTCAGATGTGCTCGCAGTCGCTGGCGTTTTCAGCCGGGGCGGGCGTGGTGTATCTGCTGTCGTCGAATTTATCGACGGCTGACCTGGAAAGCTGGGGTTGGCGCGTGCCGTTCCTGTTCGGCATCCTGATCGGACCCATCGGCTATTACCTGCGCACGCAGGTAGATGAAACGCCCGAATTCCGCCGCTTTCAGGACCAGCTCGTCAAACCCGAACGCACCACGCTGCGCACGCTGTTTTCGCGTTATCCGCGCGAACTGATCGGGTCGTTCTGCATTGTGGTGACGGGCACGGCGTCCAACTACGTCATGCTGCTGTACCTGCCCATTTTCGCCGTCACGGAATTGGGGCTGACGATGGGCGACGCGCAACTGAGCAGCGCCTTGGCCGCCGTGCTGCTGCTGGTGCTGTGCCCCTTGTCGGGCGCGCTGTCGGACCGCCTGACGCGCCGCGCCCTCATGCTGCCGGCCACGTTCGCCTTTGGCGTAGTCACGTGGTTCATGATGGCGCGCGTGCTGCAGGCGCCGTCTTTCGCCACCCTGCTGCAGGCGCAGTTGCTGGCGGCGGCCTGCATGGGTTTCATGTGGGGGCCCACCCCCGCGTTGATGACCGAGATCCTGCCCGTGAATCTGCGTTCCACGGGGGTGTCGCTGTCGTACAACCTGGCGGTGATGCTGTTTGGCGGCTTGGCGCCCTTCATCAACACCGCGCTGATCCAGCAAACCGGCAACCTGATGGTGCCGGCCTATTACGTGGCGCTATGCGTGCTGATCGGTTTGATTGGGCTGATGCTGTTGGGGCCGGGCAAGCCGGGAGGAGACCGCACCCAGGAGCCGTCAGGACCGGGCGACCGCTCCCCCCGCCAGCACGGGATCGGCACGCCGCGCCTGCACGGCGATCCACTGCGCTAGCAACGCCGCCGCCGCGAACGCCACGCCCGCGCCCACCCAGGGCCCCTGTCGGAATCCTGCGTCCAGCAGCAGGCCGAACGCCAGCGGGCCCACGGCCGAGCCCACGTCCATGCCCGAATACACCAGGCCATAGACAGAACCGGTGGACCCCTTGGGCGTGACGCGTCGGATCAGCATGTCGCGCGAGGGCGCGGCCACGCCCGAGCAGAAGCCGGCCAGGCCCACCACCGGCGCGGCCAGCGCGGCGGGCACCAGGCCCAGGGCCAGCACCACCAACGTCAGGCCGGCCAATAGCAGCGCCACCATGACGGTGCGCTCGGTGCGCGGGTTGGCCGACACCAGGAAGCCGCCCGCCGCCATGCCCACTGCCGACGCCACCATATAGCCCGACAAGGCCGAGCTGGCCACCACTTCAGACAGACCGTACAGTTGGTCCAACAGCGGAATCGTGTAGTTCTGCACCGACGACAGTGCAATCGACGTGCACGCAAAGAACAGGAACGCGCCCCACAAGGCTGGCTTGGACCACAGCGTTGCCAGGGTGGTCAGCACGCCCTCTTGCGGCTTGGGCGCGGCCTTGGACGCTGCTGTGGCGGCCGGGGTTTCATCCGTGGCGTCAGCGTCCAGCGGCAAGGGCCCGCCAAGCAGCTTGCCGCCCAACACCGTCAACACCAGCACCACCGCCACCAGCCCCGCGGCGCTGTATGCGGCCACGCGCCAGTCGGCCAGCAAGATGATGGTGGTCATGAATATCGGCGTCAACGCCCAGCCCAGGTTGCCGGTCAGCCCGTGCGCCGAAAACGCATGCCCCAGGCGGGACGGCGTAATGCGGTGGTTGATGATGGAATAGTCGGCCGGATGGAACACCGAATTGCCGATGCCCCCGACGATGGCGGCCGCCATCAGCATCGTGTAGCCGTTGGCCGAGCCGATCAACACACCCGACAACACAAAGCACGCCAGCCCGAACCACAGCACCGGTCGCGCGCCGATGCGATCCACGACGAAACCCGAAGATGCCTGGCCGATGCCCGACACCACGTAGAACGTGGCGACCAGCGCCCCCACGCGCGCGAAGTCCAGGCCGAATGCCGTGGCCAGGGACACGTTGAGCAGGGGTAGCACCAGTTGGAAAAAGTGCGATGCAGCATGCGCCACACCGATCAGCAGGATGGTTTTCCAGTCGCGCCGACGAACTTCGGCGTCCGAGGGCAAGGCTTGCGCGGCGGTGTTCATTGCAAAAGGCCGCGAAAGCGGCAGGTGGCGCACGCAAGCAATGCGGTGCGCGGGTTGTCTCCGGCTACAGCGCTTTTTCGCGAATGGCGGGCCAGGCGCGCTGCAGGTAATACAGCATCGACCAGACCGTCAGCACCGCGGCAACGATGATCAGCACGTCGCCCAGCAGCTTGGTGCTGATGCCGTAGACGGGCTGGTTGTACAGCAGGCAGGGAATCGCCACCATCTGCGCGGCGGTCTTGAACTTGCCCAGGCGGTGCACGGCGACACTGGCGCTGGCGCCGATCTTGGCCATCCATTCGCGCAAGGCGGAAATGGTGATCTCACGGCCAATGATGATCAGCGAGATAAAGGCGTCGACGCGGCTCAGGTCCAGCAGCACGATCAGTGCGGCGCAGACCATCAGCTTGTCGGCAACAGGATCCAGGAAGGCGCCAAAGGCCGAGGTCTGGTTCCAGCGGCGGGCCAGCCAGCCGTCGAACCAGTCGGTCAGCGCCGCGATGATGAACGCCCACGCCGCGAAGGTGTCGCGCGTGGGAACCGACATCCAGCTCTCGGGCAGGTAGAACAGCCCGACCACCAGCGGAATCATGGCGATGCGCAGCCACGTCAGGATAATGGGTACGTTAATTGGCATAGTGTTCGTATGCTACATCAGCCGGATGACGCTGGCTGTATCGGTGCGGCATGGCGGCCGCGCCCTGGCCGGCTTTGGGGCTAGCCACGCAGCGCCTCGTAGATGCGTTCGGCCAGGTCCTGGGAAATGCCGTCCACCGATGCCAGGTCTTCGATGCTGGCGGACGCCACCCCCGAAAACCCGCCGAATCGGGCCAACAGGCGCTGACGGCGGCGGGCGCCCACCCCTTCAATTTCTTCCAGCCGCGACACATTGCGTGTCTTGGCGCGGCGCGCCCGCATGCCGGTGATGGCAAAACGGTGCGCCTCGTCGCGCACCTGGGCAATCAGCATCAGCGCGGCGGACTCCCCGCCCAACGCCACGGGCGGCCGTTCATCGGCGAACACCAGGGTTTCCAGGCCGACCTTGCGCCCTTCTCCCTTGGCCACGCCCACCAGCGTCTGGATGTCCAGCCCCAATTCCGCAAAGACCTTGCGCGCGACTTCGACCTGGCCCTTGCCGCCGTCGATCAGCACCAGGCCGGGCATCTGGGCATCGCCGTCCGCCACCTTGGCGAAACGGCGCGTCAACACCTGACGCATGGCGGCGTAATCGTCACCCGGGGTGATGCCGGCTATGTTGTAACGGCGGTACAGCGAGGGCTGCATGTCGTGGTGTTCAAACACCACGCACGATGCTTGCGTGGCTTCGCCGGCCGTGTGGCTGATGTCGAAGCATTCGATGCGCAGCGCATCCAGCGCGGCTTCATCGGTGTCCAGGTCCAGCGCCTCGGCCAGCGCCAGCGTGCGGCCGGCGCGGGCCCCGGATTCGGTCAGCGCGCGGGCCAGCGCCATCTCGGCGTTCTTGCCCGCCTGTTCCAGCCACGACCGGCGCGCGCCCTGCGGACGGGTCAGCAGGCGTGACGGACGCCCACCCGCCTGTTCGACCAGCAGGTTGATCAGTTCCGGGTCGGGCAAGGCATGCGAACAGACCAGCACGGGCGGCATCGCGTTGTCGGTGTAGTGCTGGGCGATGAAGGCCTCAAGCACCTGCGGCGCGGCCTCGCCTTCGGCATGCGTCGGAAAGAAGGGTTTGTCGCCCAGATGGCGGCCACCGCGCACCATCGCCAGGTTGACGCAGACCTTGCCGCCCGCCACGGCCACCGCAATGATGTCGGTGTCTTCGCCGCTGGTGTTTTCCATGGTCTGCTGATGCAGCACTCGCGCCAGCGAACCCATCTGATCGCGCAGCGCGGCGGCTTCCTCAAAACGCAACTCACCTGCCGCCTGCTGCATGCGCGCTTCGATTTCGCCCATGACATCGCGGGCTTCGCCATTCAGGAAGCGCACCGCGCGCTGCACGTCGCGCTCGTATTCCTGGGCCTCGATGGCGCCCACGCACGGCGCCGAGCAGCGCCCGATCTGATGCAGCAGACAGGGGCGCGAGCGGTTGGCGAAGACGGTGTCTTCACAGGTGCGCAGGCGGAAGACTTTTTGCAGGATCTGGATCGTTTCGCGTACTGCCCAGGCGTTGGGGAACGGGCCGAAGTACTGGCCGCGCTTGTTGGTGGCGCCACGGTAGTAGGCAATGCGCGGCCATTCGTGGCCGGTGATCAGCAGATAGGGGTAGGACTTATCGTCGCGAAACAGGATGTTGTAGCGCGGCTTCAGGCTCTTGATGAGGTTATTTTCCAGGATCAGCGCTTCGGCTTCCGAGCGCGTCACGGTGACCTCCAGCCGTGCCACTTTCGACACCATCTGGGCAATGCGCGGGCTGGCCAGGTTCTTCTGGAAATACGACGAGACGCGCTTCTTCAGGTCGCGCGCCTTGCCGACATACATGACTTCGCCTGCTGCATCCAGGTGCCGGTAGACACCTGGAAGATGCGGCAGGTCAGACAGGAACGATTTGAGATTGAAGTCGTCGGGCATTCTGGTAACGGTGTTCGGCCTGCAAGGTATCCCAGTCGGGCGCATCGAAACGCGGCATCAGGCGGCGGATGCGTTCAACCGATTCGGGCGCGTGGTCGAACTTCAGGCGCGACAGCAAATCGTCGGCCAGGTCCGGCCGGTTGCACACCAGCACCATGTCGCAACCTGCGTTCAACGCCGCCTTGGCACGCGCCAGGATATCACCCGCCACCGACGCACCTTCCATCGTCAGGTCGTCGGAAAACACCACGCCGTCATAGCCCAGGCGCTTGCGCAAGATGTCTTGCACCCACTTCTTGGAAAAGCCGGCCGGGTGCTTGTCCACCTTCGGGTAGATCACATGCGCGGGCATCACCGACGGCAGCACGGCGTCGCCCAGCCAGGCGTAGGGCGCGGCGTCGTCGTTCAGGATGTCGTCCAGCTTGCGCGGGTCGACAGGAATTTCGTGGTGCGAATCCGCACCCACGTAACCGTGGCCCGGAAAGTGCTTGCCGCAGGCCGACATGCCGGCCAGCGCCAGGCCCTGGATCAGGGCGCGCGACAGCATCGTGACCACGCGCGGGTCCGAATGGAAGGCGCGGTTGCCAATCACCTGGCTGGCGCCGTAGTCCAGGTCCAGCACCGGCGTGAAGCTCATGTCCACGCCGCAGGCGCGCAGTTCGGCGGCCAGCACGTAGCCGGCCTCGGTGGCCAGGCGCATGGCCTGCAAGGGGTCGCGGTCCCACAGGGTGCCCAGGTCGCGCATGGCGGGCAAGGCGGTGAAACCGTCTTCGCGGAAGCGCTGCACGCGGCCGCCCTCGTGGTCCACCAGGATCAGCAGCGGCTCCTTGCGGGCCTTGTGGATCTGGCGAGTCAGCTTGGTCAGCTGTTTGCGATTTTCAAAATTGCGGGCGAAAAGAATCACGCCGCCCACCAAGGGGTGGCGCAGACGGGTCTTCTCTTCTTTGGTCAGCGAGGTTCCCGCCACGTCGACCATCACGGGGCCGGGGGGCAGGACTACCTTGGATTTTTTCTTGGCCATGAGGCGGTCCTAATTCAGGGCTTGCGTTCGACCACCACGTAGGCGGCGGCCATATCGGATTCGTCGGTGATGGACACATGCGCCGCACCGAAACGTTGACCATACCAGTCCAGCAGCTCCGGCGCGATGACCAGCACCGGGCGCCCGCCCGGCGCGTTCAGCGTCTGCACGCGCCGCCACGTCATGGGCATGCGCATGCCCAGGCCGATGGCCTTGGAAAAAGCTTCCTTGGCGGCAAAGCGGGTCGCCAGGAAGCGCACGCCGCGCACCGGGTCTCGGGCGCGGCGCGCATGGAATTTTTGCAGTTCTTCGGTGCCCAGGATCTTTTCCGCGAACCGGTCGCCGTGCCGCGCAAGCGCACGTTCAACGCGGTCGATGCGCAGCAAGTCCATGCCGATGCCGGCGATGGCGCCGGCCGGGGCTGGCGCTGCCGCGCTTGGAGTTGCGGAGGGACCCGCGCCGGGAGTTGCGCCGGGAACCTTGGAGGAGTCAGACATAAACGTCACCCAAAAACAGCGGCACGGAAGCTGCGGCAAGCGACAGTGACATCCGTCATCCGGCCAGCGGTCACAAACCGCGCAGCGCTTGCAGGCGTGCCTGCACCATCACCGCTTTCATGTCGCGGACCGCTTTTTCCCAGCCGTCAAACACCGCTTGCGCCACGATGGCGTGGCCGATGTTCAGTTCAGAGATGCCGTCAATGGCGGCCACCGGGGCCACGTTGCCCAAGTGCAGGCCATGGCCGGCGTTCACGCGCAAGCCATGGCGCAGCCCTTCGGTCACGGCCAGGCGGATGCGTTGCAGTTCGGCTTTGGCCGCGTCGCCCTGGGCTTCCGCGTAGGCGCCGGTATGCAGTTCGATGACCGTGGCGCCGGTCTTGGCCGCCGCGGCAATCTGCACGGGGTCCGGGTCGATGAACAGGGACACGCGTATGCCCGCTTCAACCAGCAGGCCCACGGCGTCGGTAACGGAATCCAAGGCGCCCGCCACTTCCAGGCCGCCTTCGGTGGTGAGCTCGGTGCGCTTTTCGGGCACGAGGCAAACGTCGTGGGGTTTGACGGCGCAGGCAATTTCCAGCATTTCGGCCGTGATCGCGCATTCCAGGTTCATGCGCGTGCGCAGTTGCGGACGAATCGCGTAGACGTCCGCGTCCTGGATATGACGTCGGTCTTCACGCAGATGCAGCGTGATGAGGTCGGCGCCGGCATCCTCCGCGCGCAGCGCGGCGGCCACCGGGTCCGGGTACGCCGTATGGCGTTGTTGCCGCAAGGTGGCAACGTGATCGATATTTACACCAAGTTCTATCATTGCGTGGTCGTCGACACTTTGGTCGGTTCTTTCGTGGTTTCTTCCCAGCCGCCGCCCAAGGCCTTGTAGAGCTCCACGCGGTTGATCAGCGCGGCCAAACCGGTCTGCACCAGCGACAACTGGGCATTGAAGAAGTCTACCTGCGCGGTCTGCACCTGCAAGAAGCTGTCGATGCCATTGGTATAGCGCAGGTTCGACAGTTCCAGCGTGCGCGACGACGATTCCTGCAAGGCGCGTTGCGCATCCAGTTGCGCGCCGTAGGTAGCTTCGCCCGCCAGCGCGTCGGACACTTCCCGGAACGCCTGCTGGATGGTCTGCTCGTATTGCGCCACGGCGATGTTGTCGCGCGCCTTGGCCAGGTTCAAGCCTTCACGGATCGAACCGCCGGCGAACAGCGGCGTCGTGATCGACGGCGAAAAACTCCAGTAGCCCTGGCCGCCCTTGAACAGGTCACCCAGGGACGGGCTGGCCACGCCCAACAGCCCGGTCAGGGAAATGGTGGGGAAGAACGCCGCGCGGGCCGCGCCGATGTTGGCGTTGGCCGAGCGCAACTGGTTTTCCGCCGCCAGAATGTCGGGGCGCCGTTCAAGCAGGTCGGACGGCAGGCCCGACGGCACGGTGGCCAGCAATTGGTCGCGGCCAAACGTGGCGGGCGGCGGCAGGTCTTCGGGCAACGGGGCGCCCACCAGCAGCACCAGCGCGTTCAGCGCCTGGGCGCGGGCCCGGGCCAATTGCGCCAGGTCGGATGACGCCGTGTCCAGCAACGTCTTGGACTGGTTCAGATCCAGTTCGGACGCCACGCCGCCGTCGAAACGGCGCTTGACCAGGTCATAGGATTCCTGGCGCGACGCCAGCGTGCGTTGGGTCAGGTCCAGTTGGACTTCGGCCGCGCGGAAGTTGAAGTACGCCTGCGCGACGGAACCGACCAGCGTGATCTGCACGGTCTTTTGCGCCTGCTCGGTCGACAGGTACTGTTGGTACGCCGCTTCCGACAGGTTGCGCAGTCGGCCGAACAAATCGATTTCGAACGTCGTCAGGCCAATGCCGGCCTGGTACGAGCTGGAAATCGAGCTGGAATCCGGCCCGCCCGCGCGCATGTTGGCCGGCAGATGCTGGCGCTGGCCCTGGATGCCGGCGCCAATGCTGGGCCACTGCTCACCACGCTGAACGCCATACTGGGCGCGCGCTTCTTCCACGCGCTGCACCGCCACGCGCAGGTCGCGGTTGTTGACGAGCGACAGCGCAATCAGGCTTTGCAGGCGCGGGTCGCGGAAGAATTCGCGCCAGCCCAAATCGGCGGCGGGTATGCCCGCTTCGGGCACGACCGCCGACGCCGGCTGCGAGCCCAGCGACGTGGGCTTGTTGTAGCCGCCGTACTGCACCTTGGGCTGGTCGGGCCAAGTGCCCGTGATCGGTGCGTCGGGACGCTTGTAGTCGGGCGCCAGCGAGCAGCCGGCCAACGCCACCGCCACGAAGGCGGACAGGGCGGATTGCTTGATCATCAGGGCTTTCATGCCTTGCCCTCCGGGCCACCATTGGGTTGTACGGGGGTGTATCCCGCTTCTGCGTCGGGCTGGTCGCCGGCCGCCTTCTTGGCCGCCTGCTCTTCTTCCCAGGCCTTCAGTTCGGCGCCCAGCAGGCGCGGGCGGGTCTTGAACAGGCCCAGCACCACCACGAAGAAGGTCGGCACGAAGATCACGGCGAACGGCGTGGCGGCGAGCATGCCGCCCAACACGCCCAGGCCCACCGCGCGCTGGCTGGCGGCGCCGGCGCCCGTGGCCATGGCCAGCGGCACCACGCCCAGGATGAACGCCAGCGACGTCATCAGGATTGGCCGGAACCGCAACCTGGCCGCTTCCACCGCGGACTCGTACAGCCCCATGCCGCGGGCGTACTGATCCTTGGCGAACTCCACGATAAGAATGGCGTTCTTGGCCGCCAGGCCAATCACGGTCACCATGCCCACCTGGAAGTACACGTCGTTGGACATGCCCAGCGCGCTGACCAGCGCCACGGCGCCCAGCATGCCCAGCGGCACCACCAGCATGACCGACAGCGGAATGGCCCAGCTTTCATACAGCGCGGCCAACACCAGGAACACGATCAGCAGCGACAGGCCCATCAGGATGGGCGCCTGGTTGCCGGCTTGCCGTTCCTGGTAGGACAGGCCCGTCCATTCGTAGCCGAAGCCCTGCGGCAACTGCGCCACCAGGTTCTGCATTTCTTCCATGGCCTGGCCCGTGGTGTAGCCCGCGGCGGCAGCGCCGCCGATACGCATGGACTCGTAGCTGTTGTAGCGAACCACCTGCACCGGGCCCTGGACCCACTCGGCCGACACGAAGGTCGACAAGGGCACCATGCCGCCTTGGGCGTTACGCGCGTTCAGCTTCAAGACGTCGGACAACTGCATGCGATACGGCGCATCCGCCTGCACCCAGATGTTCTGCATCCGGCCCATGTTGGGGAACTTGCTCAGGTAGGCCGAGCCCACCGCCGTCGAGATCAGCGAGGCCGCTTCATTGAAATCCACGCCCAAGGCGGCGGCCTTGTCGCGGTCAATGTTCAGCGTCAGCTGCGTGCCGGCCGCCAGGCCAGTGATACGCACCTGCGACAGCACCGGGCTCTTCATGGCCATGCCCATGAGTTGGCCCGTCGCGGCGGCAAGCGCCTCGGAACCGGCCGCGCCCCGGTCTTGCAGGCGCAAGTCGAAACCGGTGGCGTTACCCAGCGACGAAATGGCCGGCGGCACCAAGGTGAACACCTGCGCATCGTGAATGCCCATCAACTGCTTCTGGAAGGCATTGAAGGCGATGGCGCCCGCGGAATCCTGCTTTTCCTTGCGGTCCTTGAAGTCTTTCAAGGTGGTGAACGCGATGGCGGCGTTCAGGCCGTTACCGTTGAAGCTGAAGCCCTGCACGGCGATGATGTTCTCAACGGCCGGCACGTTGCGGAAATATTCCTCAACCTGTTCGATCACTTCAACCGTGCGGTTGGCGCTGGCGCCCGTGGGCAGTTCGATGTTGCTGATGACGTAGCCCTGGTCTTCCTCGGGCAGGAACGACGACGGCAGGCGCAGGTACAGCCAGCCCAGCAGCAACACCAGCACCAGGAAGGCCAGCATCATGCGGCCGCCCTTGTGCAGAATGCGCGACACCCAGTTCTGGTAACCGTGGGTGGTGGCGTCGAACTTGCGGTTGAACCAGCCGAAAAAGCCTTTCTTCTCGTTGTGGTGCCCCTTGGGAATCGGCTTCAGGATGGTGGCGCACAAGGCCGGCGTGAAGGTCAGCGCCAACAGGGCCGAGAAGAAGATCGACACGGCCATGGCCACCGAGAACTGGCGGTAGATCACGCCCACGGACCCGCTCATGAAGGCCAGCGGCAGGAACACGGTGACCAGCACCAGCGTGATACCGATAATGGCGCCGCTGATCTGCGGCATGGCTTTCTTGGTGGCCTCTTTGGGCGGCAAGCCTTCGGTGGCCATGATGCGCTCAACGTTTTCGACCACCACGATGGCGTCGTCCACCAGAATCCCGATGGCGAGCACCATCGCGAACATGGTCAATACGTTGATCGAGAACCCCAGCCCCAGCATCACCGCGAACGACCCCAGCATGGCCACCGGAACGACCAGCGCGGGAATCAGCGTGTAGCGTACGTTCTGCAGGAACAGGTACATCACCAGGAACACCAGCACCATGGCTTCGGCCAGGGTGTGGAGCACCTGCTCGATCGACACCTTCACGTAGGGCGCGGTGTCGTAGGGAATGGCGTACTGGATGTTGCCGGGGAAGAACTTGGACAGTTCTTCCATCTGCTGGCGCACGCCCTGGGCGGTGGCCAGCGCGTTGGCGTCCGGCGACAGCACGATGGCGAACGCCGCCGTGGGCTTGCCGTTCAGGCGGGCGCCGAACTGGTAGTTGTCGGCGCCGACTTCAATGCGGGCCACGTCGCGCAGCAGCACCTTGGAGCCATCGGTGTTGGCGCGCAGCACGATCTTGCCGAAGCCGTCCACGGTGCTCAACTGACCGTTGGCGGTAACGGTAGCGGTGATGCGTTGCGATTCTGGGTTGGGCGGCGCGCCGATGCTGCCGCCCGAGATCAGCACGTTCTGCGCGGAAATCGCCTGGTTGACCTCGTTCATGCTCAGGTTGAAGCCCACCAGCTTGGCGGGGTCTACCCAGACACGCATGGCGCGCGGCGCCGCGAACAACTGGAACTGGCCCACGCCGGCCACCCGCGAAACCGGGTTCTGCACGTTGCGCGTGATGTAGTCGGCCAGCGCCGTCTGGTCCAGCGAGCCATCCGCGGACGACAGCGTCACGATCATCAGGAAGCCGGTACTGGTCTGCTCGTATTGCAGGCCCTGCTGCTGCACGGCCGTGGGCAACTGCGCAATCACGTTCGACACGCGGTTCTGCACGTCAACCTGCGCCAGGTCAGGGTTGGTGCCCGGCGCGAAGGTGGCGGTGATGGTGGCCGTGCCGTAGGAATCGCTGACCGACTCGTAGTAGATCAGGCCCTTGGCGCCGTTGAGCTTGTCTTCGATGATGCTGGTGACCGATTCCGCCACTTCCTTGGCCGATGCGCCCGGGTAGGTGGCGGTAATCGTGATGGCCGGCGGGGCCACGTCTGGATACTGCGCCACCGGCATGTTCGGGATGGCCAACACCCCGGCCAGCAGAATGAACAGGGCGACTACCCAGGCGAAAATTGGTCGATCAATAAAAAATTGCGGCATGTGGGCTGACTCTGAAAGCGATGCTCACCAAAGGGGAACGCGGCGCTTGTGACGCCGCGTGCCGCTTACGATTTCTGGCCTGCGGCCTTGTCCTGCTGAGCGGGCTCGGCAGGTTTGGACGGCGCGGCGGGCTGGCCACCCGGTTGGGGGTCGGGTTTCGCGGCGGGCTGTGCGCCGGGTTGTGCCCCAGGCTGTGCGCCCGGTTGGGCCGCGCCGTTCTTGGTCCATTGGCTGACCTGCACGGGCGCGCCCGGACGGATCTTCTGGAAGCCTTCAACCACGACCACGTCGCCCGCCTTCAGGCCGCTGGTGATCAACCAATTGGTGCCCAGCGCGCCGCCAGTGGTCACGGGCAACTGTTGAATCTTGTTGTCCTTGACCAGCATCAGGCTTTGCGAACCATCGGCGGTGCGTTGCAGCGCCTGCTGCGGCACCATCAGCGCCTTGTCGTCCACGCCCTGCTCCAGACGCACCCGCACATACATGCCGGGCAGCAAGATGCCGTCGGGGTTGGGCACTTCGGCGCGCAGGTTCACCTGGCCCGTGGACGGATCCACGGTAATGCCCGTGAACAGCAGCTTGCCGGGGTGGTCGTATTCCGTGCCGTCTTCCAGCACGACCGTGGCGCGGGCGGTGTCCTTGCCCACCTGCTGCAGCTTGCCGCTGGCGAACGCGCGGCGCAGCGCGGCCAGTTCCGCGGTGGACTGGGTGAAGTCCACGTAGATCGGGTCCAGCTGCTGCACGGTGGCCATCTGCGTGGCCGAGGTGGATTCCACCAGCGCGCCTTCAGTGACAAGCGGCTTGCCGATGCGGCCCGTGATGGGCGAGGTGACGTCGGTATAGCCCAGGTTGATGGCGGCGTTGTCTTGCGCGGCCTTCGCGGCGGCGACGGTGGCGTCGGCCTGCCGGAACGAGGCCACGGCGTTGTCGTATTCCTGCTTGCTGACCGCGTTGGCCTTCACCAACGGGGCGTAGCGGTCGGCCAGGAGCTTGGCGCTGAACAAGTTCGCTTGCGCCTGCTTCAGTTGCGCCGTGGCCTGATCGTACGCGGCCTTGTACGGCGCCGGGTCGATCTTGAACAGCAGTTGGTTTTCCTTGACGTCGCCACCTTGCTCAAAGGTGATCTTCTGCACGATGCCGGTCACGCGAGCGCGGATTTGCGCATCGCGCACGGCATCCACGCGTCCAGGCAGCTCAGAGACGATGGGCGCGCGCTCAGGCTGAACGGTAATGACGCTGACCTGAGGCATGCCCGGGTTCATCTGCGGCTCTTCTCCGCATCCCGCCAACATCAGCGCGAGGATGCCACCGGAAACAGCCAGACCTGAAACACGTTTAGGCAAAAACCGCATTGAAACCCCCGCGTAAGCGTAATGAACCGCTTCAGTTAATCGCATCAATCCGCATCGATCTGAATCGATCCGCATCTTCGTCAAATGCATCAATATCAATCGCATCAATTGACCTGATCAGGCTATCGAATCATCAAGCGCGCGCGCTTGAACCATGACGGCCAAACGCGATCACGCGTGATCAAACCAAGCCTTTACGTCAGGCACGATACGTAAACAGCCCAATAATGTAACTCAGTTACTAGGGAAATTACGGTTTTTCAGCTGTTCACAGGATGCATGGGGGAGACAATCCGGTTACAGGCTCACAGATTGGAAAGCTCTCTGAGATTGCCCAGGAACACATAGCCCACGCCGTGGACAGTATGCAGCGGCAAGCGAATGCCTGTCTGCAAAACTTTGCCGCGCAGTCGGCAGATCGCCACATTCAGGGTGCGCAGGTTGGTGCTTGCGCGCAACGTCATCAGTTCTTCACGCAACAGTTCACGGTTTGGGTTACGCAGCAGGCAGATGAAGCAAGCGCGTTCGATTTCGGTCAGGTCGATACGCACGCCGCTGGGCGCCAAGAGCGTCCAGCCCCGGTATAGCAGGCTCCACCAGCCATCAAGACGGTCGTTCGCCAACGGCAGGGGCGCGGCGGTCTGGGGCAAGGCGGAGGCGTCTGGCGACCGGGATGTCAGGCGGTTAAAAACGTCGAGCGCGTTCATGGCGAGTCTCCACCAGGACGGCCTGCGCCAACAGTGGCGGCGGCCCAGTCCCGGAACAAGGTTGCGGTTTGTCCTTGAAGACTACCGGCCTTGCGGCCTTGTGACGCGGGTTTGACGAGCTATGGGCCCGAATATCAGACCAGTCCTACGAAACCCTGGTTAATTGCGCATGCCGTTGCGATGGATGTCGTGCGTGACGAAGCAGCTGTCCTGCGTCGGGCGGGCCAAAATGCCGGGCTTGGCCAGCGTCTTGCGGATGTCGGACAAGCCCGATTCCCAGTGTTCACGCATGGCCTCGGTGCCGAACTCATAGTCCTTGGAATAGCGTTCCCGATGCTTGGCTTCGTAGATCAGGTTGATGATGTTGGTGGCTGGCGTATGCGACAGCATGCGGATATCGGCCAGCTCGGGCGCGTCGCGCTCGGCCTCGGGCAGGCGCTCAAGCAGGCGCTGCAAGCCGTGGCGCAGCTTCAGCACGCGGCGCAACTGGTCGGTGACCAGGCGCGTGCGACTCGAATACTGGATGTCTTTCTGGCGTTCGGCCACTTCTTCCAAGGTGGTGGGCAGGCCGCCGCGCGCGGGCCAGAGATCAACCTGGAAGGCCAGCGTGTCGCGCATGTTCTCGGTGGTCAGCACTTGCGCCAGCGGCGTGTTGGACACCACGCCGCCATCCCAATAGTGTTCGCCACCGATCTCAACGGAAGGAAAGCCCGGCGGCAAGGCGCCGGACGCCATCACGTGTTCGGGTCCCAGTGTGTCTTTCAGGCTGTCGAAATACGCGAAGTTGCCCGAGCGTACATTCACCACGCCGAAGCTGGCGCGTATGACGCCGCTGTTGAGCAGGTCAAAATCCACAAACTGGCGCAGCGTCGCGGCAAGCGGCGTGGTGTCGTAGAAACTGGTGGAGGCCGCGCCCCGCCCTTTCACCATGTAAGGCGGCGGAAAGCGCGGCTTGAAGAAACCCGGCTGCCCCGAAAACAAGGCCTGGAACGCGGACAGCTGGCCGTTCATGGTCGGCGAACCAAAGCCGAACGGAATGCCTTCGAACATGCCCGCCAGCGTATCGCCCCAAGGCACCGACGCGAAGCCCGAGGGGCGGCAGATGCTTTCCCAGAAACCACGCAAGCGATCAACGCGCTCATCCTCGCGGGACCCCGCGATGATGGCCGCATTGATCGACCCAATCGAAATGCCCGACACCCAGTTTGGCCGGATGCCGGCCTCGTGCAAGCCCTGGTAGACCCCTGCCTGATAGGACCCCAGCGCGCCTCCGCCTTGCAGCACAAGGGCAACGGTATCGTAGGACGGCGTATTGCCGGTGTCTTGGGACGGAGCCTTGCGGGGAGTGGTCATGCGGCTACCTCGGGTCAGGGTTTGCTTTTGTCCGGCAGTTGCGGCGCGGCCACGCCGGCGCGGAACGGATACTTGGCGAAGATCTGCGCCACGGCCTTGTCCACGTTCTGCGGCGTGTTGGCGCTATCGGGGTTCTGCACTTCGCCCACGGCCACGCCTTCCCACACCAGTTGCTTGCGGCGCGCGTCGACCAGGTCGATGTTCAAGGTGCCCTCGGTGTATTGGTAGACGTCGTCGCCCCAGCCGTAGCCGGGCCAGCCGCCGTAAAAGCCCGAGCGGTAGCCGTAGTACGGCCCCATGGGCGGCGCGGCGGGCGTGACCTGCGTTTTCTGCTGGAGCTTGGCGCCGAAGTTCACCAGCAGGTCGGGGTTGGATGCGTTGTAGGTATAGCCGCGCATTTCCATCTGGCCGCGCGTGGCGTCCTTCAGACGCTCGGTCAGCAAGGTGCTGTAGCCGGCCTTGTCGGTGCCCAGGGGATTCATGAAGCCGAAGGTCTGGTACTGCGCAAAATCGGCTTGGTGGTCGTAATCGCCTTTGATCGTGGGCCCCGAGGCGCACGCTGCAAGCAAGGCCGTCATGGAACCCGCCGTCAACCATTTCACCGCTTTCATCGCTTTCATGGGGATGTCTCCAAGAGCACTGGGCCACGACATAGTGCCGCGAAGCCCGCAAAGTTTCAACAGAATCTCATTCGCATCCCGTGCCTGCACCCGCCGATGACGCCTGGGCGTACCCTGCCCGTCCATTACACTCGGGGCTGGCTTTTTGACCCTGACACTGACCACCATGTTGGAACTCGACGGCTCGATCTGGTTCCGTTCCGGCGCCCAGACCTGGGGCGGAAAAAATCGCATAGACCTGCTGGCGCAGATCGACGCCACCGGCTCCATCACGGCCGCCGCGCGCGCCGTGGGCATGAGCTACAAGGGGGCATGGGACGCCATCGACGCCATGAACAACCTGGCCGGCGAACCGCTGGTGCTGCGGGCGGCGGGCGGCAAGGGCGGCGGCGGCACGCAGCTGACCGACCGCGCGCGTGGCCTGATCGTGACCTTCCGAGCGCTGGAATCCGAGCACCGGAAATTCATGGAAAACCTGGTGCGCGCGGGGCTGGACGCCAGCGGCGACATCGATCTGATGAGGCGCTTCATGCTGAAAACCAGCGCACGCAATAAATTCCTGGGCACCGTGACCGAGATCCGCACCGGCGCGGTCAACGATGAAATCCAGCTTCGCATCGCGGGCGGGCACCTCGTCACCGCCACCATCACGCGCGACAGCACGGCCGAACTGGGCCTGGCGCCCGGCAAAGAAGCCATTGCACTGGTCAAGGCGTCGGCCGTCATCATCGGCGCGCCGGGGCCGGGCTTGCGGCTGTCGGCGCGCAACCAGTTGCTGGGCCACATCAGCGCCATCCGGCCCGGGGCGGTCAACAGCGAGATACTGATCGACATGGAAGGCGGCGCCACGCTTGCGGCCATCGTCACCAACGACAGCGCACAGGAACTGGGGCTGGAAGTGGGCGCGCCGGCCGTGGCCATTTTCAAGGCATCCAGCGTGATCCTGGGCGTGCTGGACTAGGCGCAGGCGCGGGGTCAACGCCTGGAATCAAACTCCCACATCATCGCGGCGGCGGCCGACCTTGCCGTCGCGTACTTCAAAGACCTCGTCGGCCAGGGCGTCCACGTCCGCCGGATCATGCGTGATCAGTAGCATCGGCACGTCCAACTGCCGCTGCAACGTGTTCAATTCCTGGCGCATCCGACCGCGCAGGTGCGAGTCCAGCGCCGAGAACGGCTCGTCCAGCAAGAGGATGTCGGGTTGCAGCATCAAGGCTCGCGCCAGCGCCACGCGCTGCTTCTGGCCGCCGGAAATTTCACCGGGATAGCTGCCCACGATGGCGCCCAGTTCAAAGGCATCGACCCAGCGTTTGGCCTCGGGCCCCACCTCGCGCCGGGGCGGATTGCGCCAGCCCCGGCGCAATCCAAAGGCGATGTTCTGCGCCACCGTCAGATGCGGAAACAGCGCATAGTCCTGAAACAGATACGCCACGCGCCGCGCCTGCGCGGGCAGGCAGATGCCGGCTTGGGAATCGAACAGCACCCGGCCGTTGATCTCGATGCGTCCGGCGTCCGGCCGCAGCAGCCCCGCCACGGCGCGCAAAGTCAGGCTTTTGCCCGCGCCGGAAGGCCCGAACAGGGCGATGCGTTTTGAGGACGAGGTAAACGCCGCGTCCAGCTGAAAGTGCCGGTCGCCCGACACCATGCGTCGGGAGATCTGGATGCTGATGCTCATCGCCCGCCCCCATCGCGCTGCCGGGCGGCCACGGGCAGCAGCTTGCCCGCCACCACCAAGACCAGCACGCAGGTCATCGACGTGACCAGCACCAGCAGGTTGGCGGTGCGGTCGTCGCCCGCCTGCACGGCTTCGTAGATGGCGACCGACAGCGTCTGTGTGCGGCCCGGCAGGCTGCCGGCGATCATCAGCGTGGCGCCGAATTCGCCCAACGCGCGGGCAAAGGCCAGCAACACGCCCGCCACGATGCCACGGGCGGCCAAGGGCAGCGTCACGCGGAAGAACACCCCGGCTTCGCTCACACCCAGCACACGCGCCGCGTTTTCCAACTGGACGTCCACGTTTTCAAACGCGGCGCGCGCTGACTTGAACACCAGCGGAAACGCCACGATGGCGGCGGCGATCACCGCGCCCTGCCACGTAAACACCAGTTCAATGTCCCACTTCGCCAGCGTTTCACCGATGATGCCGCGCCGGCCCAGCAACACCAACAGGTAGTAGCCCAGAACGGTGGGCGGCAAGACCAGCGGCAGGGTCAGAATGGCGTCCAGCACATCGCGGCCCGGCCAGCGCCAACGCGACAGGCCATAGGCCGCGGCGGTGCCGGCCACGGTGGCCAGCAGCGTTGCCCAGCCCGCCACTTTCAGTGACAGCAGCAACGGCACCCAGACCGACTCCGTCATCGATAACCGCCCATCAACCCGGGTTCAAGGATGCAGGAAGCCATAACGCGCCAAGATCTTCTGACCCGCCGGCGACAGCACATAGGCCACGAAACGTTCGGCTTCCGGGGCGGCCGCCTGGCGCGCGGTGACGGCAATCGGGTAGGTCACGGGCGTTTGCGACGGCACGCGCACCGCCACCTTGACCTTGTCGGGCATGATGGCGGCGTCGGTGGCGAACACGAACCCGGCGTCGACCTCGCCGCGCGATACATAGGCCAGGCTTTGGCGCACGTTCTGCGCCAGCACGCCCTTGGCCTGCACGGCGTTCCACAAGCCCGCCGCTTCCAGCGCGCTCTGCGTGTAGCGGCCCACTGGCACCGAGGCCGGGTTGCCATAGGCCACGCGCTTGATGTCATCGCGGGTCAGGTCTTTCAGTGTCGTGATGTTGGCCTTGCTGTCGGCCGGCACGATCAACACGACCTGGTTCGCCGCGAAGTCCACGCGCGATGCCGGCTTCACGGCCTTTTCTTCCACGGCCTTGTCCATCGCCTTCTGGTCGGCCGAGGCATACACATCGGCCGGCGCGCCTTTCAGGATCTGCTGCAGCAAGACGTCCGACGCGCCGAAGTTCAGCACGACCTTGGTGTCGGGATGTTCCTTTTCGTAGGCCTGCGCCACGTCCTTGAAGGCGTTGGTCAGGCTGGACGCGGCGGATACCACCAGGTCGGCCGCCTGGGCGCCAGGCATCCACAGGGCGGAAAGCGCCAGGGCCAGCGCCGGCAGCGCACGTTTGCAAGACATGGTCTTCCTTGGAAATTACGGTTCGGTAGCGAAATATATAGCGGTATATAACGACCGTCAATTTGGCACCTGGGCAGGGTCCGCGCCCGATCAAGGTTTAGGGAAAAAGCGGGTTCAGCCGCGCTCGACGGTCGTGACGCGCAGCGTTTCCGGCGCCAGCGCCGCCTGCAGGCTGGCCAGCGCCAACTCGGGCTGGGCCGCGCCGCACATGAAGATGTCCAAGGCCGCGAAGCGATGTTCGGGCCAGGAATGAATGCTGATATGGGATTCGCTCAGCATGACTACGCCGGTCACCCCGGCACCCTCGCCAAAATGATGGAAATGCGCGCTCAGCACATTGGCGCCCGCGGCCCGCGCCGCCGCGACCAATTGCGCTTCAAGCGCCGTGGCGTCGCGCAGCAGGTCGGCCCGCACCCCGCGAAAATCGGCCAGCACATGGCGGCCGGGCGTGGCGTGCACCGTCACTTGTGCGACCCACCCGACGACCAGCCCGAGCCACCCGACGAGCTGCCCCAACTGCTGCTGCTACTGCTGCGGCTGCCACTGCCGCCGCTCATGCTGACGCCCGGCGAATTGGCGCCCGTGGCCGCCATCACTACCACCAAGGCATAGATGCCATACAGGAACTTGCCCATCGTTCTACTCGTCCTTTCCGGAAAGCTTGTCCGCCAGCTTGGCGGGGAACCACAGGAACGCCAGGCCGATCAAGATCGGCACGAAACGACCGTTCAGGATGTTGCCGAAATTCAGGAACACCATGCCG
Source organism: Achromobacter sp. JD-1 (assembly GCF_038594925.1). NCBI lineage: Bacteria > Pseudomonadati > Pseudomonadota > Betaproteobacteria > Burkholderiales > Alcaligenaceae > Achromobacter > Achromobacter sp. JD-1. The sequence goes on from NZ_JBCGCS010000011.1 coordinate 84,997, forward strand.
ATCGTGGCGATCCAGGCCCATTTGCTGTATCCACCCTGCTTGCCGCCCAAAGGCAGGGACTTCTGCTTGGCCAGCTCGGGGTTGCCGAACCATTCCGCCAGTTGCGCTGGCGCCACCGGCGCCGATGCCGACCAGCCCAGTTCGGACTCGCTCAGTTCGCGCGTCAGCTTCAGCGTGCCGGCCTTGTAGTCGGTGATCTTGGTGGTGTCGCCCGCCTTGACGCGCCAGTTGAACGCGCCCAGCGGCATCTCTACCCGCGAGGTGTAGTCGTATAGCTTCTGGTACAGCTTTGAGCGCCAGCGCACGCTGGTGGCGTTGTTCTGGCTGGGCCAGGTGTCGCAGACTTGCACGCGCTCCCAGCCTTCGTCGGTTTCCACCAGCCAGATAAAGCCCTTGGCCGGGTTGAACAGCAGGTATTCGATCCAGTCGGACGGCTCTTCGGGGTCAGGGTCGGCGCATTTCATCAAGCCGATCAGCGTGTAGCTGACGCCGCTGATCTTGGCCACCGCGCCCAGCGACAAGGTGGTGCTGATCGACTTGAGTTTGCGCGCCTTCGCGATGACTTCTGCGGTGGGGCCGGAACAATCGACCGCGGCCGCGCAGGACGGGCACACCACATGGGTGGCCATGGCCGCCACGAAACTGATGGGCGCGCCGCAATTGGGGCAGTCCAGCGCCTTGATCTGGCCGCGAAAACGGCCGGCTGTTTCTTCCACCTGCTCGTTGCTGCGCAACGAGGCCGCCTGCATGGCAGACAGGTCGAAGGCCTTGCCGATGTAGAGCTCGGGTTCGGGGCCGTCGGAAAAATCCAGTGTCAGGAAAGCGTCCACACTGCGGAAATCCGCCACCTTGGCTTCCCAGCCATCGCCCGGCACAAAGGGCAGTTCGCCCTGCGCCCCACCGGCCTGCGCGCGGCGCATGTCCGACGCCACGAAACGCTGCCCGTCCAGCTTGAGCTCGTCGCCTGGCGCGATGTCGGCAAAGGCCGGCAGGCCTTGCGTGGACTTGACCTTGCGCCGCCGCGTAAGCGCGTACTGGCCCGAGGCGTCCGACAGCCAGCCGTGGGCGCCGTCTTCAAACCAGACGTACCACTCGTTCCAGAAGCCGTCGTCATAGCGCAGTTGAATGCGGCCGATCACGTCGAAGCGCTTGCCGTCGACGCTGCCCGCCGCGCCCAGGCACAGCGGCGAATAGTCTTCCAGCACGTCGGCCATTTCGCCGATGCGCTTGACCGACTCGGCATCTTTCAACAAGGTGCTGCGGCATGCGCCGCAGACCGCCATGACCGAGGCGGTAGAGGTGAACTTGACCGGGGCGCCGCACTGCGGACACAGAACCTGCTGCATGGGGCCTTAGCTGGTCAGTTTCTTCAGCACTTCCGCCTTGGCCGTGTCGTAATCGGCGGCGGTGATCAGGTCTTTATCCAGCAGGTCTTTCAACTGCTGCAAGCGCGCAACCGGGTCGGGTTGCGATGGCGCCGCGGGTTGCTGGGGTTGCGCCGGTTGCTGGGGTTGAGCTTGCCCCACCCCCAGGCCCGCCGCCATGGTCTGCCCCAACGCCGCGCCCGCCGCCAGGCCCGCACCCACGCCGGCGATACCGCCTTCGTTCTGCGCGGCCAGCGGTATCGCGGTGGCCGTCTGGTATTGGGTGAACTTGCCCAGGTCGCCCGCCATGCCCATGGAAATCCGCGTGTCCAGCGCCTTTTGCAGCTCTTCGGGCAAGGACACATTTTCAACCGTGAAGTTGTCCAGCTTGACGCCATAGCGGTCGAACACGGGCGCCAGTTGCTCGCTGATGCTTTGCGACATCAGGCCCTGGTTGCCCGCGATGTCCAGGAACGGCACCTTGGACCCGCCCAGCGCAGTGGTCATGGCGGCCACCACCATGTTGCGCAATTGCGCTTCCAGGTCATCCACCGTGTACTCGTCGCGCGTGCCGCTGATTTCGCGATAGAACTTGGCCGGGTCCGCAATCTGGTACGAATACACGCCAAACGCGCGCAGCCGCACCATGCCGAATTCGCTGTCGCGCAAGGTCACGGGTTGTGCCGTGCCCCAGCGCCGACCCAGTTGCAGGCGCGTGCTGAAGAAGATCACATCCGACTTGAAGGGCGACTCGAACAGCTTGTCCCAGTTCTTCAGGTAGGTCAGGATCGGCAGCGTCTGCGTGGTCAGCTTGTACATGCCGGGGCCGAACACATCGGCCACCTTGCCTTCGTTCACGAACACCGCCATCTGCGATTCGCGCACGGTCAGGCTGGCGCCGTACTGGATTTCAAAGTCCTGCATCGGATGGCGCCAGGCGAGCACGCCGTCGCGATCCTCGTTCCATTGCAGGATGTCGATGAACTGCTTGCGAATAAAGGAACCGAGACTCATGAATAGCTCTCCCGTGTCAGATCGGATTCGACGGCGCCCCCCCTCAGGTCAGGCAGGCCGCGTTCACGATGCCGGCGGCCAGCGAGATCGAACCGATCAGGCCGCCCATGGCGATGTTGTTTTGTTCGATGGCTTCGTTCATGCCCTGGATGGCCTTGTTGACCACCACATACACAACGATCTGCACCAGCATGGCGGCCAGGCCCCACACCAGGAACATCACGAAGCTGGCATGCACGGCAATGCTTGAGCACAGGGTGAAGCTGAAGCCCACCAGCGCGCCGCCATACGACAGCACGGCGGCGATGTTGCCTTCGCGGATCAGGTCGAATTCCTTGTAGCGGGTCACGGCGGTATAGACCGCCGTGAAGACGCCCAGCATGACAAGCGCCGAGACGATATAGATCAGATAGGTCACCGCCGGATGCATCGCTTCTCCCATTGCCAGCCTCCTAATTGCGCGCAGTATATACGCCGCGTTCGATATACTGCGAACGCATTTTTCGCCCCGGACACCTCATGCGCGACCGCGTTCTCATCCTATCGGTATTGATCGTTGCTTCCTGCGGTTTGGGCTATGAGCTCATCAGCAGCGCGCTGGCCAGCTATTTACTGGGCGATTCCATCCTTCAGTTCTCTTCCGTCATCGGCTGCTATTTGTTCGCCATGGGCATCGGTTCATGGTTGTCAAAATATGTAAGAGACGAAGACGTTTTGAATCGGTTTATCGACGTCGAGCTGCTGGTGGCCTTGTTGGGCGGCGTCTCGGCGGCGGTTCTGTTCCTGGTGTTTGCCTGGCTGTCCGCGCCCTTTCGCGCGGCGCTGTATGTGGGCGTTTTCGTCATCGGCTTGATGGTGGGCATGGAGATTCCGCTGGTGATGCGGGTGTTCAACCAGCGCAAGGCCGAATTCCGCGAAATCGTCAGCCGCGTGCTGACCTTCGACTATCTGGGCGCGCTGGCCGTGTCGCTGATCTTCCCGCTGCTGCTTGCGCCCAAGCTGGGGCTGCTGCGTACCAGTTTCCTGTTCGGTATCCTGAACGCCAGCGTGGCCTTGTGGACTACGTGGCTGTTTCGCGCCGAAGTGCGCCGCCCCGGTGAAAAGGCCTTGCGCGCCTGCGTGGTGATCGGGTTCCTGGGCTTGGGCTTCTTCTATTCCACCGCCATGACGACCTGGGCCGAAAAAGGCCTGTACGGCGACGACGTGGTGCATGCGGAAACCACGCCCTACCAGCGCCTGGTGGTGACGCGCTGGCACGACGACCTGCGCCTGTACATCAACAACAACCTGCAATTCTCGTCACGCGATGAACATCGTTACCACGAATCGTTGGTGCATCCGGGCTTGCAGACGCTGCCCTGGGCGCGCAACGTGCTGGTGCTGGGCGGCGGCGACGGGCTGGCGGTGCGCGAAATCCTCAAATACAAGAATGTCGAGCACATCACGCTGGTGGATCTGGACCCGGCCATGACGGGGCTGTTTTCGCGTTCCGAGCCCTTGGTTGAACTGAACCAGGGTTCGCTCAAGGACCCGCGCGTCACCGTCATCAACGACGACGCCGGCCGCTGGCTGGAAACGCATGCCGAGGTCTACGACTTCATCGTGGTGGATTTTCCCGACCCGTCCAATTTCGGCCTGGGCCGTTTGTACTCGGTGCCTGTCTACCATCTGATGGCGCGCCACCTGGCGGAAAACGGCTATATGGTGATCCAGTCCACGTCGCCCTACTTCGCGCCGCGCTCGTTCTGGAGCGTGAACGCCACGCTGAAGGAAGCCGGGCTGAACACCTGGCCGTATCACACCTATGTGCCGTCGTTCGGCGACTGGGGCTTCATCCTGGCCAGCAAGCGGCGCGATTACACGCCGCCTGAAAAGATCACCGTGCCCACGCGCTATCTGGATGCCGTGACCACGCGCGAACTCTTCCACTTTCCCGCCGACATGCCGGCGCTGGCGATGCCGCCCAACCGCTTGAATGAGCAGTCGCTTGTGCGCTATTTCGACGAGGACTGGCGCAAGGTCATCCGCTGATGCGCCGCCGCAGCTTTCTTCTGGGCGCGGCCACGGCGGCGGTGGCGGGCGCGGCGGGCTACGCCCGGTCACGCATCGTCGAGACCCCGGCTGACGTGTCCTATCCCGGCATGCAGGCCGGGCATGCGCTGCGCGACGGCGCCGCGCTGCCCGCGCCCACGGCCAACTATCGGCATCAGGTCGTTATCTTGGGCGCGGGCGTGGCGGGCCTGTCCTGCGCCTGGAAGCTGGCGCGCGAAGGGTTCACCGATTTCGTCGTGGTGCAAGGGCCCGAATTCGCCGGCAACGCGGCGGGCGGGCTGCGCGATGAACTGCACTATCCGCTGGGCGCGCATTACCTGCCGCTGCCCTCGATGGCGTCCACCCACGTGCGCGAGATGCTGGACGACTTCGGCATCATCGAACGCGCCGCGGGCGATATCCGTCCGTACTACGACGAGACCATCCTGGTGCATTCTCCGCAAGAACGCCTGCTGCGCAACGGAACTTGGGAAGACGGCCTGCTGCCCATGACGGGCTTGCCGAATGCGGACGTGGCGCAACACCATCGCTTCCTGGCGCTGATCGAGCGCCTGCATACCCAGCTTGGCAACGATGGGCGCAAGGTCTTTTGCATTCCGCTTGTGCTGTCGTCGGAAGACCCCGCGTGGCGGGCATTGGACGCGATCACCTTCAAGCAATGGCTGGACCGCGAAGGCTACACGTCGCCCGCCCTGCACTGGTATCTGAACTACTGCTGCCGCGACGACTACGGCGCGAACTACGACGTGGTCTCGGCCTGGGCGGGGCTGCACTATTTCGCCAGCCGCGACGGCCATGCCGCGAATGCCGGCGAAGGCGCCGTACTGACCTGGCCGGGCGGCCTGTCGGTGCTGGCCGAGCGCATGCGTCAGGCCATTGATGAAAAGCTAGGGCACACCCGCTGGCTGATGGCCGGCACGGCAGTGCGCGTGGCCGAGACGCCCGCCGGCCCCTTGACGACCTGCTTGACGCTGGACGCCGAGCCGCGCGCCTATACGCTGCAAAGCCGGCGCACCGTGTGCGCCATGCCGCTGTTCGTGGCCCAACGCATCCTGCCCGACATCCGCGCCTATGGGTATGACCCGGCCGTGCATGCCTCGTCGCATGCGCCCTGGCTGGTGTCCAATTTCTTGCTGGAAGGCTATCCCATCGAGGCCCCCGGCGAACCGCTGTCCTGGGACAACGTGGTCTACCAGGGGCGCGGGCTGGGCTATGTGGTGTCCACGCACCAATTGCTGCGCGTGACGCGCTCGCCGCGCACTGCCTTCACGGCCTATCACGCGCTAAGCGGGCAGACACCCAGCGCCGCGCGGCAATGGCTGACCACGGCCAGCCCGCAAGACCTGCGCGACGAAGCCGCCGCCGATTTGATTGCCGCCTATGGCCGCGAATTCTGGCGCAACGCGCGTCGGTTGGACATCACCGTGCGCGGTCATGCCATGGCTTCGCCGCTGTGCGGGTATCTATCCAACGCCGGGCTTGCCGCCTTGCGTAACGTGGACGGCCCGGTACTGTTCGCGCATGCGGACTTGTCGGGCTATTCCGTCTTTGAGGAAGCGTCGTGGTGGGGCGTGGTGGCGGCGGGCCGGATTTTGGGGCAGCCCGCGCCAGGTGAAGGAACGGGTACAGGAACAGGTACGGGAACACATGGATAAGCACGTCATCGTCTTGGGCGCGGGCATTGTGGGCGTGTGTTGCGCGCTGGAGCTATTGCGCCGGGGCGCGCGCGTCACGCTCGTTGACCGCCAGGCGCCCGGCATGGAAACGTCATTGGGCAATGCGGGTGTGCTGGCGCGCAGTTCACTGATGCCGTTCAACCATCCCGGTTTGTGGGGGCAACTGCCCCGCTTGATGAAGAACGACAGCGTGCAGTTCCGCTATCGCCCGTCGTATCTGGCCAGGAACCTGGGCTGGGCGACGCGATTCTTGTTGAACGCGCGGCCGTCGGTGTTCAAGGAAACCGTGAAGGCGCTGGACGGCCTGATCCGGCGGTCCGCCCCCGAACATTTGAAGCTGTTGGACGAAGCTGGTGCGCGACATCGCTTGCGGGACACCGGCTGGGTGTTTTTGTACCGCAGCGAGGCGGCATGGCACGGCAGCGCGTTGGCGCGCAACACCTTTGCGCAGTATCAGGTGCCGACGCAAACCTTGAACGCCGCCGAATTGGCGGAGCTGGAACCGGCGTTGTCGCCGATCTTTCACCGTGCGCTGTGGATCCAGGGCTCGTATTCGGTTGACGACCCGCATGCGGTGGTGGCGGCCTACGCCGACCTGTTCCGCGCCAAGGGCGGCACGTTCAAACGCTTGCAAGCCGCCAGCATCCGGCGCGATAACCAGGGCTGGACGGTGCATGGCGCGCAAGGATCGGAATCAGTGTCGGCGGAGCAATTGGTGGTGGCGCTGGGGCCGTGGTCGAAGGCGATGTTGAAGAGCACGGGCATCGATTTGCCGATGGCGTTCGAACGCGGTTATCACATGCATTACCGTGGTGAAGACGGGGCCAGCGTCACGCGCCCGGTGTACGACACGGGCGGCGGTTATGTGTTGTCGCCCATGGCGCGCGGGCTGCGCTTGTCCACGGGTGTGGAATTGGACGCCTGCGAAGCCGCCCCGCGCAGCACGCAGTTGGACATGGCGGAAGCGCGGGCGCGTGAAGCGTTTCCGCTGGGCGAGCGGTTGGACGCGGCAGCTTGGTTGGGTCGTCGCCCTACCCTGCCCGATAGCCGGCCGATGATCGGGCAGGCGCCGAAGCACCCTGGGTTATGGCTGGCGCTGGGCCACCAGCACATCGGTTTCAGCACCGCGCCGGGCACGGCGAAGATATTGGGCGAGTTGATGTTCGACGAGGGCGAGGCATCGCGCCACCAGGCGTTTCGGCCAGGGCGGTTGATTTAGGGCGTCTCACGGGCGGTGATTGATGGGTTGCGCGCGATCCAGGATGGGGTTCTTGCGACGGGAATCGCGCGCTTCACCCATCCTACGGTGGGTCGTTTGACGATCGGGTATGGGCAAATGGCGATCGCCATAAAGGATAGCCGCCGTCCTACCCCAACAACAACGCATCATCCGACAGCTTTTCCCCGCGCACGCGCTCGAACATCGCCAGCAGATCCGGCACGTCCATGCCGCGGCGCTCGTCGCCGGATACGTCCAGCACCACTTGCCCCTGATGCAGCATCACCGTGCGGTCACCCACGTCCAGCGCCTGGCGCATGCTGTGAGTCACCATCATGGTCGTCAACTGGTTTTCGGCCACGATGCGCGCCGTCAGTTGCAGCACGAAATCCGCGGTGCGCGGATCCAGCGCGGCGGTGTGCTCGTCCAACAGCAAAATGCGTGACGGCTGCAAGGCCGCCATCAGCAGGCTGACCGCCTGGCGCTGGCCACCCGACAACAACCCGATGCGGTCGGTCAGCCGGTTTTCCAGCCCCAAGCCCAACGTGGCCAGCCGTTCGCGAAACCCTTCCTTCATCGACGCCTTGACCGCGCGGCTATACCCTCTGCGCACGCCGCGCATCTGCGCCAGCGCCATGTTTTCCTCAATGGTCAGGTCTTCGCAGGTGCCTGCCATGGGGTCCTGGAATACCCGGGCCACCTGGCCGGCGCGTGCCCAGACGGGCTGGCGCGTCACGTCCACGCCATTGATGTCGATCGTGCCCGAATCAACGGGTAGGTCGCCCGACACCGCGTTCAGGAACGTCGACTTGCCGGCGCCGTTGGACCCGATGACGGTCACGAACTGGCCTGACGGAATCTCCAGCGACAACCCACGCAGCGCGCGCGTTTCGATGGGCGTTCCCGCGTTGAAGGTAATTTTCAGATCTTTTGCGGACAACATATCAGCGCCCCTTCTTGCCGACGAGACGGCGCTTGAGCATGGGGATGACCAGGGCAATCGTGACCAGCACCGCGGTGACGAGGTTCAGGTCTTGCGCCTTCAGGCCGATGAAATCGCTATTCAACGCCAGCGCGATGAAGAAGCGGTAGACGATGGCGCCGATGATCACGGCCAGCGTCGCCAGCACCAGCTTGCGCGACGGCAGGATGCTTTCGCCGACGATCACCGCGGCCAGGCCGATCACGATGGTGCCGATGCCCATCGAAATATCCGAGCCGCCCTGCGTCTGCGCGAACAGCGCGCCGGCCAGCGCCACCAGCGCGTTGGACAACGCCATGCCGCCCAGGATCATGCGGCCGGTGTTGACACCCTGCGCGCGGGCCATGCGGCCGTTGGAGCCGGTGGCGCGCAGCGCCAGGCCGCTTTGCGTGGCGAAGAACCAGTCCAGCGCCAGCTTCACCAGGATCACAATCACGATCAGGATCAGCGGACGCGCGACATAGTCGGAAATCCACTCCGGCTGCAAGATGGTGAACACGGTGGGTTCGGTGATCAGCGGAACGTTGGGCTTGCCCATGATGCGCAGGTTGATCGAGTACAGCGCGATCATCATCAGGATGCTGGCCAGCAGATCCATGATCTTCAGCTTCACGTTCAACCAGCCCGTCACCAGCCCCGCCGCCGCGCCGGCGATGGTGGCGATGACCGTGGCGGAAAACGGGTCGGTGCCCGACGCGATCAGCGTGGCACAGACGGCGCCGCCCAGCGGAAAGCTGCCGTCAACGGTCAGGTCGGGGAAGCGCAGCAGGCGAAAGGAGATAAACACGCCCAAGGCCACCAGGCTGAAGATCAGCCCGATCTCCAACGCGCCTAACAACGAGAACAATGACATGGGTTAAATCCAATCAGGGTAAGGATGGTGCATATTAAAGACTTGAAACGTCGGATTTTTTGCGTTCCGGCATCAGTTTTACCCGAGCTTTCGCAATAAACGTTTCCCGGTTCGTCATTTTCTCGCGTTTCGCGCCCAAGCCTGCGCGCGCTTGCCGGCCGGGCCGAAAGCGCTGTCGGTCAAAGCAAGGAAAGAGAGCAAAACAACAGGGGCCGGACCGCCGCGCGCCCCAAAAAAACCTAACAAAAACCCCGCGCACGCCGCTCGGGCGTGGCGGGGTCTGGCCGGTGGCGCTTTACTTCACAACCACCGCGGCCGACTTGATGACGTCGTCCGACAGCGTCACGCCCTGCTTGGCGGCGGCGCCCGGGTTCACGTAGAGCTCCAGCTTGGAGATCGTTTCCGACGGAATCGCGCCGGGCTTTTCGCCCTTCAGAATGCGCACGACCACCCTGCCCGTCTGCATGCCCAGGTCGTGGTAGTTGATGCCCAGCGCCGCGATACCGCCGCGCTTGACGCTGTCGGTGTCGGAGGCGATCAGCGGGATCTTGGCGTCGTTACCCACCTTGACCAGGGATTCATACGCCGACACGACGTTGTTGTCGGTGTTGGTGTAGATGACGTCGACCTTGCCGATCAGGCTGCGCGCAGCGGATGCCACGTCCACCGAACGCGGGGCGGCGGCTTCCACCAGGCTCATGCCCGACTTGGGCAAAATTTCCTGAAGCTTCTTCACCACCACGACCGAGTTGGCCTCGCCCGGGTTGTAGACGATGCCCACGCGCTTGGCGTTGGGCACGATTTTCTTGATCAGTTCAACCTGCTTTTCCAGCGCCAGCATGTCCGACACGCCGGTCACGTTGGTGCCCGTGGCGTCCATGCTCTTGACCAGTTGGGCGGCCACGGGATCGGTCACGGCGGAATACACCACCGGCACGTCCTTGGTGGCGGCCACGACAGCCTGGGCCGACGGCGTGGCGATGGCCACGATGGCGTCCGGGCGGTCACCCACGAACTTGCGGGCAATTTGCGCGGCGGTGCCGTTGTTGCCCTGCGCGCTTTGGTACTGCCACTTCAGGTTCTTACCGGATTCAAAACCGGCTTGCTTGAGGGCGTCTTGCACCCCGTCACGCACGGCATCCAGCGCCGGGTGCTCGACGATGGCGGTCACCGCCACCGATTTTTGCTGCGCGGACACCGGCGCGGCGATAGCCATTGCCAGCGCCATGGCGCCAACCGTCAGAAAATGTTTTTTTCCGATCAGCATACTAAGCTCCTTGAACCCTTGGTTTTTGTTCATTACTACGACTGCGCCGGCGGCTTCCCGCCGGTCGGTCAGCCGTAAAGCCGTATAGTCTAACTTGCCGCCAGACAAAAGAATTTGCGGGGAATCCCTGAAATGGTGCATGCCAATCAGGCATGCTCCAAGCCGGGGCGCGCGGCGCCAATATACTAAATATCGCCACCCGGGCTCTTGCTGCCCCGCGCTTCATTCAGCAGCCCGGGCAACCCGTCAGACGCATCCAAAGGCCTCACCATGATCAAACGCGCGCTGGGCCGTTCCGGCCTGCAAGTTCCCCCGCTGACCTTCGGCGGCAACGTCTTCGGCTGGACCGTTGACGAAGCCGGCGCCTTTTCCCTGCTGGACGCTATGGTGGACGCGGGCCTGAATTTCATCGACACGGCCGACGTGTATTCGCGCTGGGCTCCCGGCAACCAGGGCGGCGAATCTGAAACCCTGATCGGCAAATGGCTCAAGCGCTCGGGCAAGCGCGACCAAGTCCTGATCGCCACCAAGGTCGGCATGGAAATGGGCCCTGACGCGGTGGGCTTGTCGCCCGCGTACATCCGGCGCGCGCTGGAGGCCTCGCTGGCCCGGCTGCAAACCGATTACGTGGATTTGTACCAGTCGCACAAGGACGACCCGGACACGCCGCTGACCGACACGCTGGCCGAATACGCCAAGCACATGGAAGCCGGCAAGGTGCGCGCCATTGGCGCGTCGAACTACACGGCGGTGCGCCTGTCCGAAGCGCTGATCGCGGCCGAACGCCACGACCTGCCGCGCTACGAAAGCATTCAGCCCGAATACAACCTGTACAACCGCGCGTCCTTTGAATCCGGCTTGCAAAGCCTGGTGAAGACGCAGCAGATGGGCACGATCAACTACTACGCGCTGGCCAGCGGCTTTCTTAGCGGCAAGTACCGCAGCGCGGCCGATGCCGGCAAAAGCGCGCGAGGCCAGAAGATTGTGGACACGTATCTGAACGAACGCGGCATGCGTATCCTGAAGGCGCTGGACGAGGTCTCCGAAGACGCCGGCTGCACGCCCGCGCAAGCCGCGCTGGCCTGGCAGATTGCGCAGCCCGGCATCACCTCGCCCATAGTCAGCGCCACGTCCCTGGCGCAGCTGGACGAACTGGTCAAGGCCGCCAGCCTGATGCTGACGCATGACCAGTTGACCAAGCTGACCCAGGCCAGCGAGTGGCGCTGACGAGGGCCAAGCGCCGCTAGTGGGAACTAGCGGCGCCCCCGCATCAATCCAGCGTCACGCCGGAATCCTTCACCACTTTCGCCCAGCGAGCCACTTCGCTGTCAACGAATTTGCCGAAAGCGGGGCCCGTCATGTTGGGCACCGCCGAGCCATTGCCGGCCCAGGTTTCCTTCAACTTCGGCGTGTTCAATGCCTTGGTGATTTCAGACGCCATCTTGTCGACGGCCTCTTGCGGCGTGCCGGCCGGCGCCCAGATGGCGTACCACGTGGAGACCACGTAATTCGGCACGCCCGCCTGGGCAGCGGTGGGCACGTCGGGCAAGGAAGCCGACCGCTCGGTGGCGGCCACGGCCAAGGGCTTGATTGCCCCCGCGCGGATGTGGCCGGCCGACGAACCCAGGCCGTCGAACGCCATGTCCACCTGTCCGCCGATCAGCGCCGACAACATAGGCCCCGCCCCCTGGTAGGGCACGTCGACTAACTTGATGCCAGTCTGCATGGCGAACAGCTCGCCCGCCAGATGGTGCGTGCTGCCCTTGCCGGCCGTGCCGTAGTTGATTTCGCCGGGATGCTTCTTGGCATAGTCGATGAATTCCTGCAGCGTCTTGACCGGCAGCTTGCCGGCGTTGATCACCACCACTTGGGGCGGCTGCGCCACCAGTGCCACGGGCACGAAGTCCTTCTGGATGTTGTAGCTGAGGTTTTTGTAGAGCGAGGGAGCCAGCGCATGGTGCGCGCCGCCCATGAAGAAGGTGTAGCCGTCGGGCTTGGCCTTGGCCGCCACACCGGCGCCCACCGTGCCGCCCGCGCCACCCTTGTTGTCGATGACGACCGTCTGGCCCAGTTGCATGGTCAGTTGCTGGGCCAGCGGACGGGCGAAGGTGTCCGTGCCGCCGCCAGCGGGGAACGGAACAATCAAGGTGATGGCGCGCTCTGGCCATTGCGCGGCGGCCGTGCCGCCGAAACCCAGGGCTGCCACGGCGAATACGGCCGTAGCGATCGTGCGAACTTTCATAATGTCTCCTCTTGCTGCATCACGGGGACGGCGCGGTTGTCTGCGTCTCGTCTCTTGAATTTTTTATTGAATGAAGCTGCCAGGACTGCGTAGCGGGAATCGGGTCGGCGCTGCCTCCTTTGAAGAAAAAAATGCCGGCCCCTGAAGGCCGGCACTGATGGTTGGCGTCAAAGCGCCTGATAGGTTTCGCGCAGCACGTTCTTTTGCACCTTGCCCATGGTGTTGCGCGGCAGTTGGTCAACAATGTGCACGCGCTTGGGCACCTTGAAGTTCGCAATGCGCGACTTCAGTTCGCGCTGCATGGCATCCGCGTCCAGCGACACGCCGTCCTTGGGCACCACCACCGCGACGACGGCTTCGCCGAAGTCCGGATGCGGCACGCCGATGACGGCCGATTCGGCCACGCCGGGCATGTCGTCGATCAGGGTTTCGATTTCCTTGGGATAGACGTTGAAGCCGCCCGAGATGATCAGGTCCTTGCTGCGGCCCACGATGGACAGCGTATCGGCGGGCACGTCGCGACCGGCGGATTCACCGCCCCAGCGGCCGACGTCGCCCGTCTTGAACCAGCCGTCTTCGGTGAATTCCTCGCGCGTTTTTTCGGGCATGCGCCAGTAGCCTGAAAACACGTTGGGGCCGCGCACCTGCACATTGCCGATCTCGCCCGGCGCGAGCGCCACGCCCGCGTCATCCACCACTCGCACCTGCACGCCCGGCAGCGCGCGGCCGACGGTGCCGGCCAGGCGTTCGCCCAGTTTCGGATCGTAGGGGTTGGACGTCAGCATGACGGTCTCGCTCATGCCGTAGCGTTCCAGAATGGCGTGGCCGCTGCGCGTCTTGAAGTCCGAGAACGTCTCGGCCAGGAGCGGCGCCGAACCCGAGATGAACAAGCGCATATTGGCGCACACGGCGCGGTCAAAGCGCGGGTCGGCCAGCAGGCGCACGTAGTAGGTGGGCACGCCCATCATCACCGTACATTGCGGCAGGTAATGCAGCGCCTGGTCGGCGTCCAGCTTGGGCAGCCAGATCATTTTGGCGCCCGCCAGCAAGGCCCCGTGCGAAGCCACGAACAAGCCGTGCACGTGGAAGATAGGCAGCATATGCAGCAGCACGTCGTCTTCGCGCCAGCCCCAGTATTCGTGCAGCACCTGCGCGTTGGCGGCCAGGTTGCCGTGCGACAGCATCGCGCCCTTGCTGCGGCCGGTGGTGCCGGACGTGTACAGGATGGCGGCCAGGTCGTCCGGCTTGCGCTCCACGGTCTTGAACGTTTGCGGCAGGCTGCCCGCGGCGTCCAGCAGCGTGCCCGTGCGGTCTTCGTCCAGCGTGTAGACGTGCGCGCAGCCGGCCTTGTCGGCGGCGCGCTGCACCCAGTCGCGGTTCTTGCTGGCGCAGACCACGACGGCCGGCTCGGCATTGCCCAGGAAATATTCGATCTCGGCTTCGCGGTAGGCCGTGTTCAGCGGCAGGTACACCAGGCCGGCGCGCAAGGTGGCCAGGTACAGCAGCAGCGCTTCCGGCGACTTCTCCACTTGCACCGCCACGCGCGACCCGTCGGGCAGGTCCAGCGACGTCAGCAGGTTGGCCAGGCACGCGGTGGCGCGGTCGATGTCATCCCAGGTGTATTCAAGGTCGGGCGTTTCCAGCGCGACTTTGCTGCGGTCTTTGGGAAAGCCGCCTTGCAGGACAGCATATAGATTGGCGTTGCTCACCTTGGTCAGTCTCCGGAAAAGGATGGATCTACGCCGGCCAGGAATGCGCGCACGCCTTCCTGGTGGTCCCGGCTTTCGGCATAGGAGAAATAATCTTGATATTCGTCTTCGGTCAAGGCGCCGCCTTGGGCAAGCCTGGCCGACAGGCGTTTATTGATGCGGGCGGCCAACGGCGCGCCCTGGCAGATGCGTTCAGCGCTGCGGCGCGCGGCGTCGGCAACCTGGTCATCTGGCACGATGCGCGTCAGCAAGCCCAGGCCATGGGCCTCATCGGCGCCGAACACGCGGCCTTCCAGCAGGATGGCCAGCGTAGCCGCGCGCCCGACCAGCGCCAGCAGGCCGCGCATTTCGTCGGGCGCCATGGGAAAACCCAGGCGGTTGATCGGCACGCCGAAACGGGCGGATGCGCCCGCGATGCGCAGGTCGCACTGGCTGGCGATTTCCAGCCCGCCGCCCACGCACACGCCTTCAATCTGCGCCACCACCGGATGCGGGCAATTGGCCACCGCTTGCAGGGCCGGCGCCAGGATGTCGCGGTGATAGCGCTGCACGCCCGCCATGTCGGCGCGCTGGGCGGGGAATTCGCGGATGTCGGCGCCTGCCGCGAAATTGCCGCCTTCACCGCGCACGATCACGCAGCGCAGGGCGTCGTCGGCCGACACGCGCGTGAACACGTCGCGCAGTTCGCCCCACATGCCCACCGTTATCGCGTTCAGGCGCCCCGGGTGCGATAGCGTCACCCAGGCCAAGGCCCCTTCGCGTTCCAGCCGCACGCGGCCGGTCACGTCTTGCGTCATGTCCCCTACCCTTTTTTATTGATATGTCTTGCTGTCGTCGCCGGGCAATGGCAATCAGGCCACGCGCCCCACTCCTCGGCTGACCTGGGGCTTGCCTTCGCCCAGGCGCGCCAGGTTGGTGTCCAGCTCGTCAAGGTCGTACAGGTAATTGACCATCAGCGCGCAGGATTGCTTGAGCCCCTTGGTGGACGTATCAGCCGCCCAGTTCAAGCGTTCAATGCGGGCGCCGTTGCCCAGGTGAAAGCGCGCCACCGGGTCCAGCGGCAAGCCGTTTTTCATGGATTGCAGATAGGTCGCCGCCAGGCGGAAGCCCGCGCGCTTGACCACGTCGGACGCTGGGCCCTGCGCGGCCTTGGCCAGACGAGACACCCAACGCTGCCCGTCGGGCACGCCTTCGCGCTTGCGGTCCTTGGCGCGCGTTTTGTCTTCGCGCACGATGGCTTCCACGGCGTTGGCGTCCAGCTTGCCCAGCCAGTCCGAAAACCCGGGGATGGGCGACAGGGTGGCAAAGTTCTTCAGCTTGGGCAGTTCTTCCAGCAGTTGCTCGACCACGCGCTTAAGCAGGAAGTTGCCGAAGCTGATGCCCTTCAGGCCGGGCTGCGTGTTGGAAATGGAATAGAAGATGGCCCAGCGCGCCTTGTCCAGATCCTGCGGCGGCAAGCTGCTGTCCAGCAGCACCTGCACGTTGTCGGCCATGTTGCTGGCAAACGCCACTTCCACGAAGATCAGCGGCACGCCCGGCATCTGTGGATGGAAATAGGCATAGCAACGGCGGTCGGGCGACACGCGGCGGCGCAGGTCATCCCATGATGTGATCTCGTGCACGGCTTCGTACAGAATCAGCTTTTCCAGCAGCGAGGCGGGCGAATCCCAGGTCAGCGGGCGCAGTTCCAGCAAGCCCACGTCAAACCATGCCGACAGCAGGCCTTCCAGTTCCTTGTCCAGCCCCTGGATGCCGGACACCTGCTTGCGCCAGCGCAGCATGTCCGCGCGCAGATCCACCAGGAAGCGCAGGCCATGCGGCAAGGCGTTGAAGCGTTTGAACAGGCGCGTGCCCTCGCCGCCATCGGCCGGAAAGGTGGCGCGCACTTGCGCCAGCGCGGCCAGCATCAGCCGGCGGTCCTTGCCGTCGGCCGCGCTGTATTGCTCGCACCAGCGGCGCGCCAGCTTGTTGGCGGCCACGTCGGTCAGGCGCGCTTCGAACAGGCGGCGCACTTCGGATTCGCTGGGCAAACGGCCGCGCTCCCAGAGCTTGCCCAGGCGCGTCATCAGGCTGGCGCCTTCGGCCGCGGCGGCGGCATCGATCAGTTCGGGGTCGGGTTCAGGCGTGCGAGCGCCCCGCGCGGGCGCGAGATTGGCGGGTACGGACATGGGCGGGCTCCTGGATAACGATGGGATCGGTCAAAGCCGGGTCGGCGGCGTCTTCATTGGCCAATGCGCGCAGGGCTTCCAATTGGCGCATCAGATGGGTGTGGGCCAGCGTCTGGGCGGCGTCGCTGTCGTGCGCTTTGAGCGCTTCGAAAATGGCCAGGTGTTCGGCGCAGGACTGCTGGATGCGCCCGGGCCGCGCCAGGCTGCGGTGGCGCGACAGGCTCAGCACCTTGCGCAGGTTGCCCACCATGTCCGACAGCCATTGGTTGCCGGCCAGCGCCTGCACGGCTTCGTGGATCAGGTAATTGGTTTGGTAGTAGGCGTCGATACGGCCGGCGCGCGCATGGCCGGCCAGTTCGGCGTGCAGCGGCTCAAGCGCGGCCAGTTCTACGTCCGAGGCCTTGCGCGCGGCTTCGAAGGCGCAGCGTCCTTCCAGCATGGCCATCAGCGGAAAGATGTCTTCCAGGTCTTGCGTGGACAGTTCGTTGACGAAGCAGCCGCGCCGAGGTTCCAGCCGCACCAGCCCTTCGGTGGCCAGCACCTTCAGCGCTTCGCGCAAGGGCGTGCGGGAAATGCCCATTTCGCCGGCCAAGCGCAGTTCGTCGATCCACTCGCCATTGCACAGCGCACGCGCGTGAATCATGGCGCGCAGGCGATCCGCGACTTCCAGGTAGAGGGCTTGACGGACGATGGGTTGGCTCATGGGGCGGGGCTGGAATGGACGCCGTAGTGACGCTGTATGTGACGCCGTATGTGACGCTGTATGTGACGCCGTAATTCATAATTATGAACAGGCCCATGTTAAATCCCGACGCGGAAAAAGGTAAAGCCCCGGGAAAACCCCTTCCGCCCCCGAACACGATCCTAAAGACGAAAACGCCCCCGGCAGAACGCCGGGGACCGATCAGAAGTGCAGCACGCCGTCCACGGCGTGGCGGGTCAGCGCCCGTGCCCAGCGGCGCGCCGGCAGCCCGTACTTGGATTCCACCACTTCCGCACGTTCCAGCAATTCGGCGGGCGTGACCGACAGGCGCGGCCCCGAGAAAGCCAGCACGATCTGGTTGCCCGCGTCCACTTCCGGCAGCAATACCACGCGGTCGTCAAAGGCCTTGGACAGGTTTTCGATGTTCTTGCCGAAGCTTTCGTGGCGGCCGAACAGGTTCACCGCCACCACGCCGACCTCGCCCAGCACGCGCCGGCAATCGCGGTAGAACTTCACGCTGTCGCGCACTGGGCCTTCGGCGGCGGCGTCATACAGGTCCACCATCAGCACGGGGCAACGTCCGGCATTGGCGGGGTCGGCCACCCACAGGCCGGCGTCCATGTGTTCGACTTGCAGCCGGTTCGATCCGGGCAGGCGGAAGAACATGTGGCAGGCGGCGGTTACGCGGGGGTTCCATTCCACGGCCAGCAGCGGGCTGCGCGTGTGCTTCACGCAAAAGCGCGCCAGCGAACCCGCGCCCAGGCCCAGCATGCCGATGGCCTCTTCCTTGGGCGGCTCCAGGAACAGCAGCCAGGCCATCATCTGGCCGGTGTATTCCAGCACCAGCTCGGCCGGACTCTTGACGCGCATGGCGCCTTGGACCCACTGGGTGTTGAAGTGCAGATAGCGCACGCCGTCCAGTTCGGACAGGGTCGGCTGGTCAAGTTCGGAAGGAAAGTTCGATTTATTCATGGCGGCGATTGTAGGGCGGACGCCGCGCGGGCGTCTCACAAGCGAGCGCCACGCCGGGATGCCCTATCAGGCCGCAACCCGTTCAGCGTCGGCCCCTTCCCAGATCCGCTCCAGCCATTCGGTGCAAGACGCCTCTGCGTGCAGGCTCGCCGCCAGCCGCAGCACCCGCTTCAGGTACAGGTGCGCGTCGCATTCCCAGGTGATGCCCAGGGCGCCATGCACCTGAATCGCGTTCTGCACGGCGCGCCGGCCGCCTTCCACCGCCAGCAGCGGCACGTACAGGCTGTCGCGGTCTGCTGACGGTGCGTCGGCGTCGTGCGACGCCGCTGCGGCCATGCCGGCCAGCCGCGCGTCGTCCAGCGCCATCCAGTCGTCGGCCAGGCGATGCTTGATCGCCTGGTTGGCGCCGATGGCGCGGTCGAACTGGCGGCGTTCACGCGCGTACGCCGCCGCCATGTCCAAGGCCGCTGACGCCGCGCCCAGCAATTCCGCCGAGCGCAGCAGCGTCATGCGCGTCTTCAAGCGTCGCCACGTGCGCGCGTCGACTGTTAACTCGATAGCCTCCTGCACCTCGGGGCGCGCCACCCGCGCCACCGGCATCGTCGGATCCAGGCCGGCGGTGGCCGACATGCCCGACGTGCTGGACAGGGGC
This sequence comes from Achromobacter sp. JD-1, assembly GCF_038594925.1. NCBI lineage: Bacteria > Pseudomonadati > Pseudomonadota > Betaproteobacteria > Burkholderiales > Alcaligenaceae > Achromobacter > Achromobacter sp. JD-1. The sequence continues at coordinate 103,870 of NZ_JBCGCS010000011.1, forward strand.
GCATGGCGTTCCAGCCGCAAGCTGCCTGGCCCCAGGCATCGCAGCGCCAAGGCCGGCACGCCTGCCCCCGCGCCCTCGATGAACGCCGAGCCGTCCGGCCGCATCGCCGCATCCGCGAAATACATCTGGCCTTGCATCATGGCTTGCGCCCACTGCGCCACGGGCCCTGCCGCGCCGGCCTCGCACAGGGTAGGAAGCACCACCATGTTCGACACCAACGGCAGGCTCAGCAGATGCCGCCCCGCCGCTTCCGCCACGATCCAGGCTTCTCGCATACCCAGGCCCAAGCCCAGCCCATCGTGCCCTGCTGGCGCCAGCAGCGCGGGCCAGCCTTGCTCGGCAATCTCGCGCCACAGCGCCAGGCGGGCGTCCCCCGGACGCGTTGTCGCCGCGCGGGCGACGCTTGGAGGGTGGCGGTCGGCCAAAAAGCGCCGGGCCGCCTCTTGCAGCATGCGCTGGTCTTCGTTCAAGGAAAAAGTCATGGTGCTCGTCGTGGCAAAGTTCAGGCTCGTGGCATTCAAGCTTTCGGCAGGCCCAGCATCTGCTCGGCGATAATGTTGCGCTGGATCTCGGACGTGCCCGCCAGGATGGTTTCGGCGCGCGACCACAGGTAGGCGTGGGTCAGCTCCGCCGCTTGCGAGTCGGTACTGTCCGCCAAGCACGCCGCGTCGCCCAGCATCTGCATGGACAGTTCCAGCAGCCGCTGATGCGCCTCGCTCCAGTGGATTTTGGTGGACGAGCCTTCCGGGCCGGGCGGGTCACCGCGCATGGCGCCTTCCAGCGCGCGTTGCGACTTCAGTGCCAGCACATGACTGTCGGCCGCCAGCCGCGCCCACTTGTGGCGCACCGCCGCCGACGAGGCCGGCACATGCCCATAGGCATCGGGGCGCAACGCCAGCCGCCGCACCGCGTCCAGCTCTTGCCCAAAGCGCACCAGGCGCGGAATGAAATAGGTGCCGCGTTCAAAGCTGGCGGCGGCCATCGCCACCTTCCAGCCCTGGTTCTCCTGCCCCAGCAGCAGGTCTTGCGGCACGAAGACATCTTCGAAGAACACTTCGCAGAATTCGGCCTCGCCCGTCATCTGGCGAATGGGTTCCACGCGCACACCGGGGCTGCGCATGTCCACCAACAGGAAACTCAAGCCCTTGTGTTTGGGCGCGCCAGCGTCCGTGCGCGCCAGCACGAAGCACCACTGCGCGCGGTCGGCAAACGACGTCCATATCTTGTGGCCGTTCACGCGGTAGCCGCCCGCCACGGCTTCGGCGCGCGTGCGCACCGAGGCCAGGTCGGAGCCAGCGCCGGGTTCCGAATAGCCCTGGCACCAGACCTCGCGGTTGGACAGAATGCCGGGCAGGAAGCGGCGCTTCTGCGCCTCGCTGCCAAAGTGCAGCAGCGTGGGCGCCAGAATGCCGTGGCCGATCAGGTTCACGCCCAACGGCGCGCCGCAACGCGCATGTTCTTCATGGAACACGGCCTGGCGCGACAGCGGTAAATCCTGCCCGCCATAGTCTGGTGGCCAACCCAGGCCCGACCAGCCGGCGGCGCACAGCGCATCTTCCCAGGCCCGCCTGAAGTCCAGGTTGCGCGGGGCCGCGCCGCCAGGCCAGCCACGCACGAAGCCGGCGTAGGCGTCGTTCAGCCACGCGCGCAGTTGCTGGCGAAAGGCGGTGTCGTCAGTGGCCGCGATGGCCCGCGCGGCGCTTTCCTGCCACGCGAGCGCCGGCTGTGCGACTTCCCGCACCGCGCCTTCCTGCCATGCGCCCCGCCCCGCGCCATCGTGCGTGGCGTGTTCCTGTCGAGCCATTCCTGCTACTCCAGTCGAATGTTGGATTCGCGCGCCACCTTGGCCCAGGTGCTTACGTCTTGCCGGATGAAGGCGGAGAAGGCCTTGGGGTCGCTGCCGATGATGTCCAGCCCCAGGCCCGTGAACTTCGCCTTCACCTCGGGCTGCGCCAGAATCTGCGCCAGGCTCTGGTAGAGCTTGTCGATCGCGGCTTGCGGCGTACCCGCCGGCGCCACCAGACCCAGCCACGGCATGGCCGAATAGCCGGGCAGCCCGGACGCCGCCACCGTCGGCAGGTCCGGCACTGACGCCGATGGCTTCGTGGTCGTCACCGCCAGCGCGCGCAGCTTGCCGTCCTTCACGAAGGGGCCGGACGAGGCCCAGGCGTCGAACATCACCTGGATGCGCCCGGCCACCAGATCGTTCAGCGCGGGCACGCTGCCCTTGTACGGGATATGCGCCATCTGCACGCCGGCCATGCTGTTGAAAAGTTCGGCCTCAAGATGCGTGGAGCTGCCGGCGCCCACCGAGCCATAGCTGACCTTGCCCGGGTTGGCTTTCAGATAGGCGATGAGTTCGCCCACGTTCTTGGCCGGAACCGACGGATGCACCTCCAGCACATGCACCACCGAGGCCACCTGGCTGACCGGCGCGAAGTCCTTGATGGGGTCGTAGTTGACCTTGGCGTAGATGCTGGGCGCGATGCCCAGCGACGACGCCGCCATCAGCAGCGTGTAGCCATCGGGCGCGGCGCGCGACACGTAGTCGGACGCAATCATCGTGCCCCCGCCCGGCTTGTTTTCCACGATGACGGTCTGGCCCAGCTTGGCCGTCAACTGTTCAGCCAGCAGGCGGCTCATGATGTCCGTCGCGCCACCAGGCGAAAACGGCACCACGATACGCACGGGGCGGTTGGGATACGGGTCCTGGGCGTGCGATGGGCCTGTCACGCCGATGCAGGCCAGCGCCACGCCGGCCAATAGTCTTTTCATCATGCTTGTCTCCTCCTGGGGGATGCGCTTGCGCGGTTTGCGCGGTTGCACTACGGGGTTGCGGGCAGGATCAGCGCGTCCAGTACCGCAACGCCTTGTCCCGCCTCTTTGATCAGCAAGGGATTGACTTCAATTTCCGCCACAGTCGCCGGCGCGGCAAGCATGGCGTTGCCCACGGCGACGATGCTTCGGCAGGCCGCCGCCAGATCGGCGCGCGGCTTGCCGCGATAGCCGTCCAGCAGCGCAAAGGCCTTCAGCTCGCGCAGCATCTGCATAGCCATGTCTTCGTCCACGGGCAGCAGCCGGTGGCTGGTGTCTTGATAGATTTCCGTCAGCACGCCGCCCAGGCCCACTGTCAGCACGGGACCAAAGACCGGGTCGCGCGTGGCGCCCACAATCAGTTCAGCCACGCCGCGTTCCATCTTCTGCACCATCACGCCGTCGATACGCGCATCGGGTTGCGCGGCGGCCGCCGAATGCAGAATCTGTTCGCGGGCCGCTATGACGGCGTCGTCATCCGCCAGCCCCAGCGCCACGCCGCCCACTTCCGTCTTGTGCGCGATGTCGGCGCTAAGAATCTTCAAGGCCACGGGATAGCCCGCCGCGCGTGCATCGGCCACGGCTTCGTCGGCGTTGCGCGCGGCATGGACCGTGGCCTGCGGCAGACCGAAGGCGGCCAGGTAGGCGCGCGCATCGGCTTCGTTGCAGGGCAGCGCCGGCACCGCCGCCGCATCCAGGCGCGGCACGGGCGCAATGCGATGACTGCCGCGCGCCTCGCACCACAGCAGGTAAGGCGCCAGCGCGGACACCGCCTGCCCCAGGTCTTCAAACACGGCCACTTCGGCCTCGCGCAAGGTGGCGCGGCTTTGCGCCAGGCCGGTATCGATGGCGATGAACAGGCGCGCATGCTGACGCGACGCCTCGGCCAAGGCATCGGCCATGCGGTCCAGCATGTAGCCGGGCGCGTACACAACCACCGCGTCAATGGCGTCGGTGGTGGCCAGGGCTTGCAGCACGGTACGCACGAAGTCGGGGTCGTTGACCACGTTGCCGGTCACGTCCACCGGGTTGCCGACCATGCCGTAGTCGGGAATGCCGCCGCGCAAAACGGCTTGCAAATCGTCGGGCAGATCGGGCAGGTCGAGCCCCGCGCCGATGAACTTGTCGGCCAGAATCGCGCCCAGCGCCCCGGACATCGTCAACACCGCCACGCGCTTGCCGGCGCTGCGATGGCGCAGCGTGGCCAGGCTGGCCAGGTGCGCCATCTGCGCAAAGTCGGTGGCTTCGATCACGTTCAGTTGGCGAAACGCCGCTGCGTACACGCGTCGGTCGCCCGCCAGCGCCGACGTGTGCGAACGCACGGCCTGCGCACCCTTGTCGGTGTTGCCGGCCTTCAGGGCAATCAGCAGCTTGCCCTGGCGTTCCAGTTCGCGGCAGGCACGTACGAAGCGTTCACCGTCGCGCAGTTGTTCGATATAGCCCAGCACGATGTCGGTGCGCGAGTCCCCCGCCAGATATTCCAGGTACTGCGAGAAATCCAGGCAGGCCTCATTGCCGGTATTGATGAAATGCGAGAACGGCAGGTCAAGCCGGCGCGCAATGGCGTACACCGCCGCGCACACATTGCCGCTTTGCGTCAGCAGGCTGACCACGCCCGGCCCGGACTGCGCCGGCGCGGTCTTGAACACCGACGCAAACGCAGTGTGCGCCTGCGTGTTCAAGTTGGCGAAACCCATGCAGTTGGGCCCGGCCACGGCCATGCCGCTTTGCGCCACGAAGGCTTCCAGCTCGTCTTGCAGGCGCACGCCTTCGCCACCCGCTTCCGCAAAACCCGCCGCATAGACGATGGCCGCGCGCACGCCCTTGGCGTGGCAGCGGCGCAGCATGGGCGTGACGTCCGCCGCGGCAATCGCCAGCACCGCCAGGTCCACGGGTTCGGGCACGGATTCGATGTCGGGCCAGCAGCGCTTGCCGAACACTTCCTGGTACTTCGGGTTGACCGGATAGATACCGCCCGCGTAGCCAAAGCGCGTCAGTAATTCCAAGGGCATGCCGCCGATGCGGCCCCCGTTGGCGCTGGCGCCGATCATCGCGATGGAATGCGGATCCAGCAGGCAATCCAGCGCGGGCCTCATGCCGTTTCGCCCTTCTTGTTGCGCTGAATCGCTTGCGCCAGCCCGCGCTCGCGCACCGCCTGGAATTCTTCGCTCAGGTGCGACAGTTGATGCGTGTCGAAGTGGGCCGACAGCGCGGTGCGAAAGCCTTGCGCATCGGCGGTGCGGTTCAGCGACCGCTTGATCAGCCGCAGCCCGAACGGCGGCGCCTGCGCAATGCGCCGCGCCAAAGCCAGGGTGGCGTCGTCGAGCTCTGCCTCGGGCACGACGCGGTTCACCATGCCGATGCGCAGCGCTTCCTGTGCGTCGACCTTTTCGCCGGTGTAGAGCATTTCCTTGGCTTTGCGCAGGCCCATCACCCAGGGGTGGATCAGCACTTCGGTGGCGGCGGCCGCCAGTGTGTGGCCGACCGGGTCGGAGAAGTACGCGGTGTCGGCGCACACGACCAGGTCGCACATATTGGCGATCATGAAGCCGCCGGCCACGCAGGCGCCCTGCACCTGAACCACCGTGGGCTTGGGAAAGTCCCAGATGCGCAGGCAGTAGCCGTAATAGCGGCGCGATTCATATTCCCAGCGTTCTTCCACGGTGAAGTCCGCGCGCTTGGCCTGCGCTTCTTTCAAGTCGTGACCCGCCGAGAAATGCGCGCCGCGCCCGGCCAGCACCACCACCCGGACGGCGTCGTCTTGCTCTGCGCGGGTCAAGGCGTCGTCCAGTTCGTCCAGCATCTGCTGGCTTTGGGCGTTGCGCGCGGATTCGCGCGCCAGGCTGATGCGGCAGACCGAGTCGTGGTGCTCGACGGCCAGGGTGGCGTATTCCATAGTCTCCTCGTCTCTTGCGAAGCCCGGGCTCGCGTGGCCCGGGTCGGTGGGATCGCAGCGCTTGCGCTGCATTGATTTGATTGAATTAACGCACCTTGAATCCTAGAATACAAAATATTCAATCAACTTTTCCCACAATATGAACAAGACAACGGCCACCGGCGGGACTCAAAGCATGCGTCGGGCCTTGGGGTTGCTGCGCGTGCTGGCGCAACACCAGGAAGACGGCATTGACCTGCAAGGCGTCATGGCGGCTACCGGGCTGGAACGCTCGACTGCCCATCGCCTGTTGAGCTGCCTGCTGGAAGAGCAGTTCGCCGAGCGCGATGGCCGCACGCGGCACTACCGCCTGGGTGTGGATTCCATGCAATTGGGCTTTGCCGCGCTGCGCCGCACGCCGCTGCTGGACGCGCTGCGCCCCTTCGCGCAGAAACTGGCGCGGCTGTCGGGCGACACGGTGTTCCTGGTGATCCGCCAGGGCGACTACGCGCTGTGCCTGCTGCGCGAGGCGGGTTCGTTTCCGGTGAAGGTATTCACCATCGACCAGGGCGAACGCCGACTGCTGGGCGTGGGCGCGGGCGGCCTGGCGCTGATGGCCAGCCTGGCGGATGAAGAGATTGCGTCGCTGTATGCGCGGCACGCGGCCAGCTATGCGCAGATCGGCGTATCCAGCACGGCCTTGATGAAGGCTGTGAAGCAGACGCGCACGGCGGGGTATTCAGAGATCGTGGACACAATCACGCCGGGCGTGTCGGGGGTGGGAGTGGCGTTTCCGGTGTCGGAACTGACATGGGTGGCGTTCAGCTTCGGCGCCATCAGCAGCCGGCTGGATGCGCCGCGCCGCGCCAAGATGGGCGCACTGCTGCACGCTGAATGCCTGGCCTGGGCGCAGGACTATCTGGGCCATGAATGATGGACACGCGCCCCGCGTGATGGCGGGGCGCGTGCAGTCAGCAACTTAAATGCGCTCGAAAATGGCCGCGATGCCCTGCCCGCCGCCGATGCACATCGTCACCAGCGCGTAGCGTCCGCCCACGCGCTGCAACTCGTGCAGGGCCTTGACGGTGATGATCGCGCCGGTGGCGCCAATGGGGTGGCCCAGGCCGATGCCGCTGCCGTTGGGGTTGACCTTGGCCGGGTCCAGCTTCAGTTCGCGCGACACGGCGCAGGCTTGCGCGGCAAAGGCTTCGTTGGCTTCGATGACGTCCAGTTGGTCCACCGTCAGCCCGGCGCGCTTGAGCGCGGCCTGCGTGGCCGGCACCGGGCCGATGCCCATGATGTCCGGGTCCACGCCCGAATGCGCGTACGCCACCAGGCGCGCCAGCGGCTTGACGCCACGCTTGGCGGCCACCGAGGCGTTCATCAGCACCACGGCGCCCGCGCCGTCGTTCAGGCCCGACGCATTGCCCGCCGTGACGGTGCCGTTTTCTTTCTTGAACACGGGCTTGAGCGCGGCCATGGTGTCGGCCGAGACGTCGCGGCGCACGTGCTCGTCGGTGTCGAACACGACTTCGCCCTTGCGCGTCTTCAACACCACCGGCACGATCTGGTCGCGGAAATAACCGGCGTCAATGGCGGCAGCCGCGCGGCGATGCGATTCCACGGCCAGCATGTCCTGATCTTGCCGGCTGATGCCGAACTTGGCCGCCACGTTTTCGGCGGTAACGCCCATGTGCATGCGGCCAAAGGGGTCGGACAAGGCGCCGGTCATCATGTCCAGCATGGTGCTGTCACCCATGCGGGCGCCCCAGCGTTGCGAGGGCACGATGTACGGGGCGCGGCTCATGCTTTCGGCGCCCGCGCCGATGGCGATGTCGGCATCGCCCAGCATGATGGTTTGCGCGGCGGACACAATGGCCTGCAGGCCCGAGCCGCACAGGCGGTTGACGTTGAAGGCCGGCGTTTCCTTGGCGATGCCGGCATTCATGGCCGCCACGCGCGACAAATACATGTCGCGCGGTTCGGTGTTGATGACGTGGCCCACTGCAACGTGGCCAACTTCGTCGCCCTTGACGGCGGCGCGTTCCAGCGCGGCCCGGATGACGGTGGCGCCCAGGTCGCAGGGCGGCACGTCTTTCAGCGCGCCGCCAAAATCGCCAATGGCGCTGCGGACGGCCGATGCGACGATGACTTCATTCATGGTGTTTCCTCCTTGTGGTGTTTTCCATGCGATGTTTCCATCATACTGCCGGCCTAGCGCCGCCGCGCCGCAAGGAATTGGGCGACGGCATCGGCGTGCGCGTCGGTCTTGTGGGCCAGCGCCTGATAAGCCGCCGACAGTTCCAGCAAGGCGTCCAGCCGAGCATGCTGGCTTTCACGCAAAAGCCGCTTGGTCAGGCGCACGGCCTGGGGCGAATTGGCCGCCATGCGTCCCGCCAGCGCGCGCGCCGCGGGCAACAGTTCCACGGCTGGCACCACGCGCGACACCAGGCCCCATTCCAGCGCGGTGGCCGCGCTGATGGCGTCACCGGTGAATGACATTTCGGCGGCGCGCGCCATGCCGATCAGGCGCGGCAGAAACCAGGCGCCGCCGTCCCCCGGAATGATGCCCAGCTTGACGAAGCTTTCGGCAAACGTGGCGGCTTCCGATGCAATACGCACGTCGCACATGCAGGCCAGGTCGCAGCCCGCGCCGATGGCCGGCCCGTTCACGGCCGCAATCGTCGGCACCTCCAGCGCATGCAGCGCCAGCGGCAGGCGTTGTATGCCGTGCCGGTATTCCTGGCGCAGTTCCACGCTGCCCACCTCGGGGCCGATCTGCCGCTGCATCTCGTTGATGTTGCCGCCCGAGGAAAACGCCTTGCCCGCCGCCGTCAGGATCAGCACGCGCACGGCCGGGTCGCGTTCGATGCGCGCGAACACGGCCAGCATCTGGTCCACGATGTCGCTACCGGTAAGTGCGTTGCGCGTGGCCGGGTCGTCCAGCGTCAGCGTGGCCACGCCGTCGGCGTCCAGCTCGAAATGCACGAGTTCCGTCATGTTGTGCTCCTGAAATGAAAGTTCATGAATCGCCTGCGCGCGCAGCGGCGAAAGCACCAGCGTAGGCCCCGCGCCTGGGCATCGTCCAATATTAGTTTTGGGCGTGGTGATACATAGCCGGTATCAAAAACCCTGAAAATAATATTGGACGCCTGTCTGCACGCTCAGTGATAGTGGTTCGATACGCCCGCCTTGGGCATGCCTACCCTTTCGGTTCACCGCCATGATTGATACGCTGGAACTGAGCACCATCCCTTGCGCCGACGAAGCCTTGCGCGCTGAGGTTCGTGGGTTTCTGGCGGACACGCTGGACGGCCTGGAGCCGGACGAACGCGCGCGTTCCTGGATGGGGTTCGACGCCGGCTTCAGCCGCCAGCTGGCCGCGCGCGGGTGGCTCGGCCTGACGTTGCCGCGCGAATACGGCGGCGCCGAGCGCGGCCACTTCGCGCGCTTCGTGCTGTCGGAAGAGCTTTTGGGCGCGGGGGCACCGGTGTCGGCGCACTGGATCGCCGACCGCCAAAGCGCACCCTTGATCCTGAAATACGGCTCGGCCGAGCAACGGGCGTTCTACCTGCCGCGCATCTGCCGCGCCGACGCCTTTTTCTGCATCGGCATGAGCGAACCCGGCGCGGGTTCCGACCTGGCGGGCATCCGCACACGGGCGGACCCTATCAACACGGGACGCGGCGGCTGGCGCTTGAACGGTGGCAAGATCTGGACCACCAACGCGCACCGCTCGCACTACATGATTGCGCTGGTTCGCACGTCGGGCACCGCCGAAGACCGGCATCAGGGCCTGTCGCAGCTGATTGTGGACCTGTCATTGCCCGGCGTGACCGTGAGCCCCATTCAAGACCTGACGGGCGACGCGCATTTTTCGGAAGTGTTCTTCGACAACGTCGAACTCCCCGCCGACGCGCTCATCGGCGCGGAAGGCGGGGGCTGGGCGCAGGTGAACGCGGAACTGGCTTTCGAGCGCAGCGGCCCCGAGCGCCTGTATTCCAGCATTGCGCTGCTGGAATGCTGGTTGACGCATTGCCGCGGCCTGTCGGACAACGCCTCCAACCGCGCCACGCTGGGCGCCATCCTGTCGCAGATGGCGGTGCTGCGCGCGATGTCGCTGGCGGTGGCGGGCAAGCTGGCGGCCGGCGAAAGCCCGGCCACCGAGGCCGCGTTGGTGAAAGACCTGGGCACGGAACTGGAACAGCAGATTCCACGGCTGATCGGCGATGCGCTGGGCCGCCAGCCTGATGTGCCGCCGCCCTTGCCGCTGCTGCGCACGCTGACCTACCTGGAACAGATTGCCCCCACCTTTTCCTTGCGCGGCGGCACGCGCGAAATTCTGCGCGGCATCATCGCGCGCGGCCTTGGCCTTCGATAAGCAACCGGACGACTCACATGGACAACCTGCTTGGCGACGCCGCCGAACGCCTGTTCGCCCAAACCTGCACGCCCGCGCTGGTGCGCGCCGCCGAACAAGGCCAGCCTGTCGACGCCGCCTGGCAGGCCTGCGAGGACGCGGGCTACGCGGACGCGCTGGTGCCGGAATCGCAAGGCGGCGCCGGGCTGACGCTGGCCGACGCCCTGCCCGTGGCGCTGGCGGCGGGCCGCCACCTGTGCCCCTACCCCATCGCGCAGACGATGCTGGCGCGCGCCTGGCTGGCGGCTATGGGGCAGACAGAGCAGGCGCGGCCGGCGGGCGCCATCGCCATCGCGCCTTTTGGCCTGACTATTGATGGCAAACGCATCACGGGCATGAACGTGCCCTGGGTACGCGTGGCCGCCCACGTGCTGGCGCAGATCAACGGGCAGGCATGGCTGCTGCCCGTGGCGGCGGGCTGCATCCACCACAACGGCGTGCATGGATCGCTGGACGGCGAGGCGTCATGGGCGCTGGCGGATGCGCGATGCCTGGGCAGCGGACTCGCGTTGGACGCCCTGGCAGCCGTGGCCTATGCCGGTTTGATGGCCGGCGCGATGGAACGGGTGCTGGACATGACGCTTGCGCACGCCAACACCCGCACGCAGTTCGGACGCGCCATCGGCCGCTTTCAAGCCGTGCAACAGCAAATCAGCGTGATGGCTGAACAGGTGTGGGCGGCTCGCATGGCCGCCCAGTTGGCATTCCAAGGCCGCGACGGGCTGCCGCAATCCATGCTGGCGGCCGTGGGCAAGGCGCGAGCCAGCCAGGCGGCGCCGCTGGTGGCCGACATCGCGCATGCCGTGCATGGCGCCATGGGGATCACGGCGGAATTCGACTTGCAGTTGGCCACGCGCCGCCTGCGCGACTGGCGTCTGGCGGCGGGATCGGAATCCTTCTGGCACGAGCGCATCGGCGCGCATGCGCTGGCAGGCAACGCCAGCGCGCTGGACACGGTGCGCACCACGCTGCAAGGCATGACCTAGGTACCGTTGATACCGAAAGGCTTGTACGGATGACGACGACGATAGCGTCCACGTATCATCGAAGGCCACCGCCGCCTTGGACCGTCCTCATGGATTTCCGTCACCTGCAGCAATTTCTCGTGCTTGCCGACACGCTGAATTTTCACCGCGCGGCGGAAAAGCTGCATATGTCGCAGCCGCCGCTGTCGGTGTCGATCCGCAAGCTGGAAGAGAGCGTGGGCGTGCCGCTGTTCGTGCGCGGCCGCCAAGGCGTGCAACTGACCGAGGCCGGCCTGGCGGCGCTGGACGAAGCGCGCCGCGCCTTGTTCCATGCCGAGCAATTCCGGCTGGCTGCGCGGGCTGGCGCGGCGGGCGAAGGCGGCACGGTGCGCGTGGGCTTCGTGGGGTCCGCCACGCACGCCATCCTGCCGCGCGTGCTGCCGTTATTCCGCCAACGCTATCCGGGTGTGACGGTGGTGCTGCGCGAAGCCACGTCCATCCGCATCATGCAGGACCTGGCTGACGACGCACTGGAAGTCGGCATCGTGCGCGTGCCGGTGGCCATGGGCTCGAACGTGCGGCTTTCGCCCCTGACCACCGAACACTTTGTGCTGGCCGTGCCCAGGGGTCATGCCTTGGCGCGCCGAGGCCGCCTGCGGCTGGCTGACCTGGCCGACGAGGCCTTCATCATGTACACCGCAACCGAAGCCGCGGGCTTGCGCATGGCGGCCATCAATGCTTGCCAGTTGCGCGGCTTCACCCCTCGCATCACGCAAGAGGCGGTGCAGGTGCAAACCCTGTTGAGCCTGGTGGAAAGCGGCTTGGGAGTCGCCTTGGTTCCGGCCGGCGCCCGCCGCCATCCCAGCCCGAATGTGGTCACCAAGACACTGTCCGATTTTCCGGCCGATGCCTCGATCGGCATTTCCCTGGCCTGGAACCCAGCCACCGAGCGCAGCGCCGCGCGCAACCTGCGCGAATTGGCCGGCCACGCCTTCCGCCCCCGGCCAGTCAAATAAGCGCGCCGCGCTTGCGGCAAGGTGGCCGGCAGGCTTAGGATGGAGCATGACCGCGCCGCGGCGCCCTGACCGTTATCCCAGGGCGCAACGCGCGGTTCGCGGTTGAACCTTGTCAGCGATCCGGGAGCACATCGTGAAAACAGTGGCTGAGATTCTCAGGGAAAAGTCAGACCCTTCAGTGGTGACGGTTTCACCGGATTCCTCGGTGTTCGACGCCATCAAGACCATGGCCGAACGCGGCATCGGCGCCGTGGTGGTCGTGGAAGGGGAAACGGTGTTGGGCATGCTCTCCGAGCGCGACTATGCCCGCAAAGTCGTTCTACAGGATCGTTCATCGCGCAGCACCAAAGTGCGCGACATCATGACCGACTCGGTCTATTACGTGGGCCCCGCCGACACGCGGGAACACTGTATGGCCATGATGACCGAACGGCATTTTCGCCATCTGCCTGTCATCGAAAATCAAAAGCTCATCGGCCTGCTGTCCATCGGCGACTTGGTCAAGGACATCATGAGCGAGCAAAAATTCATCATCCACGAGCTGGAACGCTACATCAGCGGCGGCCACGCGTAGGGCAGGCGCTTGGCCGACACGACGCTGGCGGCTAGCCCGCCGCCAGTATCCGCGCCGCCGGCACGATCAGGCCCATGCCGGCCGCCAGCAACAGCACGAACACCATGCGCTTGACGGTCTTCATTGAACCGGCCGTGCTGAAGCGCCGTGCCGCCCAGGTCACGGCGATCACGACGGGCAAGGCATACACGCTGAGCCAGAATGACGAGGCCTCGAATTCGCCCTGCCCCGTCACCAGCGTCAGGCGCACCACGGCATTCAGCGAAAACAGCACCAGCAGGCTGTTGCGGATGGACGCCAAGGGCAGGGGCTGGCGGTACAGGTGATACACCATCGGCGGCCCGGCGCTTGAGAACAAGCCGCCCAACACCCCGGATATGCCACCAAAGAACCAGAAGGACGCTTTGGACGACAGGCGTTCCAACGGCTTGGCGCGCGCCACCAGCAGCACCGCGCAGGCCAGGATCGTGACGCCCAGCAGCAACTGCAACACTACCGTCATTGACCCGCTGATCCAGGTCAACGCGGCAACACCCACGCCCACGCCAACGAAGCTGGCGATCATGGCGGGCCGCATCAGCGCCCAGTTCACTTGCGGCTTGACGCGCGCCAGCGTGACGGCGGCATTCACCAGCGACAACACGCTGACCACATTGGCCACTTCGGCCACCGAAGCCAATTGGAATACGCCGGACAGGCCCAAGAGCACGAGTCCGAAGGCAAAGCCGGTCATGGTCTGGGCATAAGTGGCAAGCGCCACGCAGGCCAGGAACAGCAAGTGATGGGAAATGCTCATGCAAAGGGGCTGGGGTTAGTCGCGGCGATGATATCACCCGGGAATCAGTCTCTTGGGGTGAGGGCCGCGGGCCAAAGGGGCTGCGCCACGGGGCGTGATCGTCAACGGCGGGCACATATTGTCACAACCGGAAGCGCACCCGCACCCCGCGAGCGATGCCCTGCCGCTATCCTTCCCGCCCTGTCCCCCTGTCCGCCTTGCCCCGGCCAACCCCGCACAGAATGACGCCCCACCACACCACGATCAACACGGTCACGCTGACCTGCTCGACTTGCGGCAGCGCGCAATTCACCAAGCTTGCCCCCAACGAATATCGCTGCAACCACTGCCACGCGCTGACGCTGGTGGCGGACGATGTCGCCCAGCGGCTGGAGAAAATCCTGGCGGGCATGCAGCGGCCGGCCCACACAGCCGCGATCAAGCCCCGCGCGTTGGCGGCCATCGCGCTGGTGGTGGCGGCGGCGGTGGCCATCCCGCTGGTGGCGTCGCTGCTGACCTCAAACCGCCCATCGGCGCCCTACCGCGCGCAACCCGCCACGCCACCCATCGACGCCACCAAGGTCAAGCTGACGGACGTGCGCGAAGTGCAGACGCGCGGGCGCAAGCAGTTGGTGATGGTCATGCGCAACGAAACCGGCCGGAAGATCGACCCGCCCCGCGTCACGGCGACCTTCTACCAGGGCGAGCTGACGCTGTCGTCCGCGTCGGCCTCGCCGTCGGCGCGCTCGTTGCAGCCAGGCGAATACGTGCCCGTGCTGATCTCGGTGCCAGACAAGGCCTACACGCGTTACACGCTTGAGGTCGCCACGCCATCGGCCGCGCGCGGCAAGAACAACAAGGTGGCGCCCAGCAAGGTGCAACTGGTGAAAAACGACGGCGCCTACCGTCTGGTGGGCCTGGTGAAAAACGAGGGCGACGCGCAGGCCGGCAGCACGCAGATCACCGTCATGCTTTACGGCGAAGACGGCACGATGATCGGCACCGGCAACGGCTACGCCACGGCCAACCCGCTGGCGCCCGGCGCGCTGACGGCGTTCGACGTGCGCTGTGAAATGCTTGCCGACGGCAAGGTCGCGTCCTACGACTACATGGTGCAAAGTGAAAGCTGATCGTTGCGGCGGGTTGCCGCTGTTGTCCTGGCCGGCCAAGGCCGTATGGGTGCTGATGATGGGGACGGCCGCCCAGGCTTGCGCCAACGCGGAGCCCCCCGATGAGGCCGCTTCCGCCTCCCGCATCGTGCGGGTCAGTCCGGCCGATGTGCGGGTGATCGACCATCTGCGCCTGACCACCGAAGAACTGTTGGACCCCGGCTTTGCGCTGTTCGATAACAACGCGCTGACCCTGTCCACGCCACGCCGCCTGCTCGATGAAATCGACCGCCCGCTGCTGTATGCGGAAGTCGTCAACACCAGCCCGGACTACGTGGCCCTGTCGCCCAAGGCGCAGATCACCGTGTTCGATGGCTCGACTCCGCTGAAGGTACGGCAGGACTGGACGCTGCCCGCCTATCTGTATCCCGGAGAGCGCGTGCCGGTGGCGCTGGTGGGCGGCAACTACGAACGCTATACCGAGGTCAAGACCGACTGGCTACCCGCCAAGCGCGCCGCCCTGCCCGGCCCCCGGCCCAAGCTGGACATCAGCGTGGACAACACCGAGGCTGGCGTCGGCACCGGCACGCTGAATTTCAGCTACCGCTACCGTTACAAGTACGTCACCGTGACGGGCCGCGTGCGCAATGAAGACCAGGCGGAAGTAAACAACGTGCGGGTCTGGGTCAGCCTGTATGACGCCCAGGACAGGCTCAGCGGCGCCACCTTCAAGGAACTGCGCCTGCCCAAGCTGCAACCGGGCGAGAGCGCCCCGTTCGAGGTCGTCGTCAAGCAGCACGGCGGGAATTTTGCACGGGTGGGCGTGGTGTACGACGTCGCGACGCGCTAGCCGGCGTCTGTGCCGGCCTCTGTGCCGGACCTGCCCGGGCCCAGCGTGGCCCCACCCCCGCGTCTGCGCGACGCAACAGCTATCGGCTCAGGTCTTATATAAGATATAAGACATTTGCTAGCGCCTGCTGTTGCCTCTACAATTCCGCCCGACAACCCTTCTTCCAACCCGACTTTTGAGCAGGCCTCACATGCTGGATAACTACCGCCAACACGTTGCCGAACGCGCGGCTCTGGGGATTCCCCCGCTGCCCCTGACGGCTAAACAAACCGCCGAACTGATCGAACTGCTGAAGAACCCGCCTGCTGGCGAAGAGCAGAACCTGGTCGAACTGTTGACTCACCGTGTGCCCGCTGGCGTGGACGATGCCGCCAAGGTCAAGGCGTCCTACCTGGCCGCCGTGGCGCTGGGCAAGGAAGCTTGTGCGCTGATCAGCCGTGCCAAGGCGACGGAACTGCTGGGCACGATGCTCGGCGGCTACAACATTGGCCCGCTGGTCGAACTGCTGGACGATGCGGAAATCGGCACCATCGCCGCCGATGCGCTGAAAAAGACCCTGTTGATGTTCGACGCCTTCCATGACGTGAAGGAAAAGGCCGACAAGGGCAACGCCAACGCCAAGTCCGTGATGCAAAGCTGGGCTGATGCCGAATGGTTCACCAGCCGTCCGGAACTGCCGGAAAGCCTGACCATCACCGTCTTCAAGGTGCCTGGCGAAACCAACACCGACGACCTGTCGCCCGCGCCCGACGCCACCACCCGCCCCGACATCCCGATGCACGCCCTGGCGATGCTGAAGAACAAGCGCGACGGCGCGGCGTTCGAACCGGAAGAAGACGGCAAGCGCGGCCCGGTCAAGTTCATTGAATCGCTGAAAGAAAAGGGCCACCTGGTTGCCTACGTGGGCGACGTGGTCGGTACGGGTTCGTCGCGCAAGTCGGCCACCAACTCGGTGCTGTGGTTCACGGGCGAAGACATCCCCTTCGTGCCGAACAAGCGCTTTGGTGGCGTGTGCCTGGGCAACAAGATTGCCCCGATCTTCTACAACACGATGGAAGACGCCGGCGCGCTGCCGATCGAGCTCGACGTTTCCAAGATGGAAATGGGCGACGTCGTTGAACTGCGCCCCTACGAAGGCAAGGCCCTGAAGAACGGCGAAGTCATCGCTGAATTCGAAGTGAAGTCCGACGTGCTGTTCGACGAAGTGCGCGCCGGTGGCCGCATTCCGCTGATCATCGGCCGTGGCCTGACCAGCAAGGCGCGCGAAGCACTGGGCCTGGCCCCGTCGACGCTGTTCCGCCTGCCCAAAGACCCGGTCGACACCGGCAAGGGTTACACGCTGGCCCAGAAGATGGTTGGCCGCGCCTGCGGTCTGCCAGACGGCAAGGGCATCCGCCCGGGCACCTACTGCGAACCGAAGATGACCTCGGTCGGCAGCCAGGACACCACCGGCCCGATGACCCGCGACGAACTGAAAGACCTGGCTTGCCTGGGCTTCTCGGCTGACCTCGTGATGCAGTCGTTCTGCCACACCGCCGCCTACCCCAAGCCCGTGGACGTCAAGACGCACCACACGCTGCCGGAATTCATCAGCACCCGTGGCGGCGTGTCGCTGCGTCCGGGTGACGGCGTGATCCACTCGTGGCTGAACCGCATGCTGTTGCCCGACACCGTCGGCACCGGCGGCGATTCGCACACGCGCTTCCCCATCGGCATTTCGTTCCCCGCCGGTTCGGGCCTGGTCGCCTTTGCCGCCGCCACCGGCGTGATGCCGCTGGACATGCCGGAATCGGTGCTGGTCCGCTTCAAGGGCAAGCTGCAACCTGGCGTCACCCTGCGCGACCTGGTCAACGCCATCCCGCTGTACGCCATCAAGCAAGGTTTGCTGACGGTTGCCAAGCAAGGCAAGAAGAACATCTTCTCGGGCCGCATCCTGGAAATCGAAGGCCTGCCGGACCTGAAGGTCGAGCAAGCTTTCGAACTGTCGGACGCGTCCGCTGAACGTTCGGCCGCCGGCTGCTCGGTGTTCCTGAACAAGGAACCGATCATTGAATACATCAACAGCAACATCGTGATGTTGAAGTGGATGATCGCCAACGGCTACGAAGACGAACGCACGCTGGGCCGCCGCATCAAGGCCATGGAAGCCTGGCTGGCTGACCCCAAGCTGCTGGAGCCGGACGCCGACGCCGAATACGCCGCCGTCATCGAAATCGACCTGGCCGACGTGCACGAGCCCATCGTGGCCTGCCCGAACGACCCGGACGACGTCAAGACGCTGTCGGAAGTTGCCGGCGCCAAGATCGACGAAGTGTTCATCGGCAGCTGCATGACCAACATCGGCCACTTCCGCGCGGCGTCCAAGCTGCTGGAAGGCAAGCGCGACATCCCGGTCAAGCTGTGGGTGGCCCCGCCCACCAAGATGGACGCCACGCAACTGACCGAAGAAGGCCATTACGGCGTCTTCGGCACCGCCGGCGCCCGCACGGAAATGCCGGGCTGCTCGCTGTGCATGGGTAACCAGGCACAAGTGCGCGAAGGCGCGACCGTCATGTCGACCAGCACCCGCAACTTCCCGAATCGCCTGGGCAAGAACACGAACGTGTACCTGGGTTCGGCGGAACTTGCCGCCATCTGCTCGAAGCTGGGCCGCATCCCGACCAAGGACGAATACATGGCCGACATGGGCGTCATCAACAAGAGCGGCGACCAGATCTATCAGTACCTGAACTTCGACAAGATCGCCGACTACAAAGACGTGGCGGACGTGATCGAGGTCTAAGCCTTGCACGCTGGCCAGGTGTCTTAGCCTGCTTGCAGTAGGAACGACGGCCCCGGAGCAATCCGGGGCCGTTTGCTTTTGGGGCGGGTTTCAGCAGCCGCTCTTAACGCCTGAGCAAGCATCCGAACAGGAAACTTTTCCCACGATACGTTTTCATACAATCGCGGTACTTTGTGACCCTTGCCCCGGCGCAGCAATCCGCGCGCCATGACCCGAAAGAGGAAGCCCGCCAATGACCCGGCTTTTGCTGCCGCCGCTGCTACTGCTGGCGCTTGCCGGTTGCGCCACGGCGCCGCCATCCAACCCCGAGAATATTTGTGCGATCTTCCGTGAAAAGCCGGACTGGCACGACGCCGCCCTGAAGGTGCAGAAGAAATGGGGCGCCCCCGTGCCGGTGCCGATGGCCATGATGTATCAGGAGTCCTCCTACAAACAGGACGCCCTGCCGCCCCGCTATTACTTCCTGGGCATCATCCCCTGGGGCCGCGTCAGTTCCGCCTATGGCTACGCGCAAGCCAAGGACGAAACCTGGGCCGACTACAAGCGCGAAGCCGGAAGCTGGGGCGCCAGCCGCGACGACTTCGCCGACGCGCTGGACTTCATGGGCTGGTACATGAGCAAAAGCCAGCGCATCAACGGTGTATCCAAATGGGACGCCTACGGCCAATACCTGAACTACCACGAAGGCTGGACGGGCTACCGCAACCGCAGCTACGACCGCAAGGCGTGGCTGAAAACGGTTTCGCTGAAGGTCAAGGCACGCGCGGAGAAATTCACGTCGCAGTACAAAAGCTGCGAAGCGGATTTGACGCGCGGGGGGTGGTTTTGGTGAGCGTGTAAGGCGTTAAGCTGGCGTTGATATCTGTTAGAGGAGGCAGGCCCATGAGCAGCCAACCATTCACCAGCGCGTGGGATGCTATTGAAGACACTCCCGGTGACGCTGAGATCATGAAACTGCGCTCGGGATTGATGGTGGCGCTGAAGAACCACATCGCCCGCTCAGATCTGAGCCAACAGCAAGCGGCGCAACTGCTTGGTGTTACGCAGCCGCGCGTGTCGGATCTCATGCGCGGCAAGATCAACCTGTTTGCGTTGGACGCGCTGGTCAATATGGCAACCGCCGCGGGCCTGCATGTGCAGATGACGATTCAGGAAGCAGCGTGATCCGCTGTTGATCTTTCTATCCCAAAGCAAAAATCCCGGCACGAAGCCGGGATTTGCTTTTGGTATGCCGGCCGAAGCCGGCTGCTCGATCAGAAGTCCATGCTTGCCGACAGCAGGAAGGTGCGCGGGCCGCCGAGCACCAGGTAGCCGTTGCCGGGGTAGCCGCCCACCGAAGACCAGTAGTTGCGGTTGGCGATGTTTTCCACACGAGCACGCAGGGTGACCAGATGGCCGCCCACGTCGGTCATGTAGCGCACGCCGGCGTCAAAGCGGGTCCAGCCAGGGACTTTGAGCGTGTTGGCGTCGTCCGCGTAGGACGAACCGGTGTAGACGACGCGGCCGTCTACCGCGAGGCCCTGCACACCTGGGATATCCCATTCCACGCCCATGTTGGCCTGGAAGCGCGGCACGCCGATCACGCGGTTGCCGTCCAGCGAGGCGTTGCCGGTGGAACGTTGCTCGGCATCCAGCCAGGTCAAGCCGCCCAGCACACGCACGCTCTTGATGGGCTCGCCGTAGACGGTCAATTCCGCACCTTGGTGGCGGTCTTTGCCCGACGTGGTCAGCTCGTTGTTGGCGTTGTACAAGGCGCGCGGCTTGTCGGTGGAGAACAGGGCCAAGCCAGCGCCCAGGCCGTCGCCTTCGTACTTGACGCCGATTTCCTTTTGCTTGGACACGTACGGTTGCAGGCTTTGGCCAACGTTAGGCACCGGCTTGCCGTTGGCGTTCGCGGGCGCGGTCGGCCCCGCGACCAGGGCTTCGATGTAGTTTGCGTACAGCGAGACACTGGGCGCCACCTTGAAGACGATACCGGCGGCCGGCGAGTTGCGGCTGGCATCGTAGGCACCGCTTTCATTGCCCGTGTTGTAAGCGTAATCACGCTGCGACAAGCGTTGATGGCGGATGCCCAAGGTCAGCAGCACCTTGTCGTCCAGGAACGACATGGTGTCGCCCAGGGCATAGCTGCTCATCCGCGTGCGGCCTTGCAATGCGGGGTTATCGATATCGTTGCCTCGCAATGCTCCCGCGCTGAAGGCCGGCTTGTCGTAGGAGATCGGGTCATAGATATTCGTCGCAAAGGTGTTGCGGAAATCCATGATGTAGGCATTTTTCTTCTTCAGATCGAAGAAGGATGCCGACGCGACGATCTCGTGGCCGACCGGGCCGGTACGCACTTTGGCGCGCAAGCCGAATTCGCCCGTGTTGACGCTGTCTTCACGGGTGTTGTCGAAGCGGTAGAACGTACCATCACCCGTGCTGCCATTCGTCAACGTCACGTTGCCCAGCGAGTTCGCTTCATCGCTGCGGCGGAAGCCATACGCGGCCCAACCGGTCAGCTTGTCGCTGAAGTCATGCTCGGCGCGCACGGTGCCAAACACATCGCGTTCATTTGAATACGACCACGGTTGCGCGTAGTTGGAGCTTGCGTCCGGCGCGTCGGGCACGGTCGTCACGCCCGCACCCAGCGTCACGTTCGGACGCGCGCGCTTCAACTTGTTTTCCTGCCAACCGATATCCGCCGACAAGCGCGTATCCGCAGACCGCCAATCCAGGCCCAGCGACACCAGGCTGGTGCGCGAATGTTCGTCATCAATGCCCGTGTCGCCACTGCGTTGCGCGGCGTTCAGGCGGATGCCGGTGCTGTCGTCCGGGCCGAAGCGGCGGGCGATGTCGGTGGAAAGCTGGAACTGGCCGCCGCTGGAAACGCCGGTGGTGATGCGCGTCAGCGGCTCGTTCGGGGCGCGCTTGGGCACAAGATTGATCACGCCGCCGATGCCGCCGCCGCCGGGCGTGGCGCCTGTCAGGAAAGCGGTTGCGCCGCGCAGCACTTCCACGCGCTCGAACAGTTCAGTGGCGATGTACTGGCGCGGCAGCAGGCTGTACAGGCCGTTGTAGGCCACGTCGTCCGAACTGAGGATGAAGCCGCGAATGAAGTAAGACTCTTGGAAATTGCCGAAGCCGCGCGCCACGCGCACGCCCGCGTCGTTCTGCAAGACGTCACCCACGCTGCGCGCCTGCTTGTCCTGGATCAGTTCGTTCGTGTAGCTGGTGATGCTGAACGGCGTGCTCAGGTTGTCCAGCGTGCCCAGCACGCCCACGCGGCCGCCCGTGGCCACCTGCCCGCCCGCGAACGCCGGAGCCAGGCCGCCGGCCGATGCGTCGGCGCTGGCCTCTACCTTGATGGCTTGCATCGACACCACCGAGCTGCTGTCCGTGGCGGGTTGCGCTTGGACGGGGGTGGTGGTTTGCGCATGGACGACGCCCATGCATGGCAGCGTCGCGGCCACGCAAGCGAGAGTTCGAATTTTCATATCGGGATCAAGAGAGGAAGGTGAGGCGCGTTGCCACGCAAAAAAACACACAATCCCGATTGGGTCACGCACGGAAAACGGCTTATCAGTGGGCACTACCGCGAAAGCCTGGCATCAGGCCCTGACCGAGCCCGTTCACCAAGGGGTCTTGAGGTCTTGAGTCGCAAATGTTATCAAACCGATAATCATTCTCAATACTTCCCTGTTATTTGCTTAGCTTGACGTTGCCGTCGCGCAACAAACGCCCCTGTTGCCGAAAGGGTCAAGCGGCAAGCGATTTGGCGCCGCCACGCCGACGTGTTCGCGACACCAGCGCGCCTGCGCTGCACGCATGCCCCATCAACACGAAGTGCGCGGGCGCCCTGCCCGCCATCAAGACCAGCACGCCTTCATCTTCACCGGCCAAGGCGGATGCGATCAGGGCCGACCCCGCTTCCAGCACCGCAAAGTCCGGATCGCCGCCTGCTTGCCTGGGCAGTGGCGGCGCGCCAATCCGGCGATGCCTGGCGCGCACGCCCAGCGCGCCGGACACGGCATAGACCCAGGCATTCCAGCCCGGCGCCAGCGGCACCAACTGCGTAGCGCCCGGGCGCAGCCAAGCGTCCAGAATGGCTATGGGCGCTGGAGTAAGCAAGGGCGACTGCCGGCCAGCATGGCTGCCCGCCACCACCCGGATGCGGCCGGCATCCGTCTGTATCACCGGCATTTCCCAGGCACGCAGCAGCGACGGCGTGGCGGGCAAAGACGGTTCCGGCTGGGGATCAGAGACGGAGTCAGCGATGCGCTCAGGCGCCTGGTCAGCCAGGAAGCCGGACAGGTCTAGCACCATGCGCAGGCCATTCAGCCGGGCCCCTTCGCTGTGGCCCCCTTCGCTGTGGTCCGCCCCCTGATGCGCCGTCTCCCGCGCGGCTGGCCAGGCCCGCATGATGCCCGCATCCGCCTGCCCCCAATGCAGGTCGCCCGCGCACAATTCATGGTCATCTCCGTTGCCCCCCAGGCTTTGCATGCCGCCTCGGCTGTCCTCCAGCATCAGCGTCGCCACACACATGCCGGGACGCGGATCGGGCACCGACGGCAGCACGGCTGTCGACGCGGTCATGGCGAAATGGTCCACCCTGATCAACGGGGAAGACACCCGCGACGCGCAGCAGGAAAAATCGGCATGGAAAAACGGACGGGTCGTGCACGAATCTCCGGCTGCTTGCGGCTGGCTGGCAACGACTTGGCTGAGATGAATAGTCAAAAAAACGGCTGCCTGATTGGAATGACGCTTGCGATGCCGAAGCTTATGCGTTCCACCTGGCGGACAGTAGAGACCAATTTCAGGAATATTTGTCCTGGTGTGCAGGACAATCCGCCCCCGCCTCAACCGTTTGCGCACCACCCATGTACCCGCACCTGCATCACCTTGACGATCTGCTGCTGTTCAGCGAAGTGGTGGCAAAAGGTGGTTTCTCGGCCGCCGCGCGCGTGTTGAACATGCAGCGTTCCAAGCTCAGCCGACGCGTGGCCGAGCTGGAGGCGCGCCTGGGCGTCCGGCTGCTTCATCGCAACACCCGGCGCGTGTCGCTGACCCCGATGGGCGAACAGATTTACGTGCACGCCCAGGCCGTGGCCCGCGAAGCCCGCACCGCGTTTGACCTGGCGGCCTCGATGGGCGACACGCCCAGCGGCCTGTTGCGCATCACCGCCCCGGCGCCGCTGGCGGTCACGCTGCTGGGTGATATGGTGGCCCGGTTCTGCCTGGCCCACCCCGGCGTGCGCGTGCTGCTGGACACGCGTGACGAAATCATCGACTTGGTGGGTGAAGGGTATGACCTGGCGTTTCGCGCCATGAGTTCGCCCTTGACCGATTCGCAGTTGATCGGCCGCGAACTGGCGTTGGCGCCTTTGACGCTGGTCGGCGCGCCGGCCCTGGCCCAGGCGGCGCCGCCGCCGCGCCATCCGCGCGACCTGGCCGCGCTGCCGCTTCTGGCGCATGCCACGCAAGACAACCTGCACACCTGGCGCTTTACCGGCCCGGCGGGGGAAACGGCGTCACTTGCGTTTCAGCCGCGTTGCCTGAGCAGCAACATGGCAACGCTGCGTTCCATGGCGCGCACGGGGCTGGGCTTGGCGTTGATACCGCACTACCTGTGCGTCAACATGCTGGCCAAGGGCGAACTGGTCGAGATACTGCCGGGCTGGCGGGCCGCGCCGTCGCGCATCTACGCCCTTATGCCCGCCCGCCGAGGCGAACCCCTGGCCCTGCGCCGCTTTCTGGAAGTGGCGGCGGCCGAGCTGCCGGCCCTGCTGGCGTGACGCGGCCTGCTGGCTGGCATGACGCGGCCGCTCAGTCCAGCTTGATGTGGTTCGCCCGGATCACCTCGCCCCAGCGCTTGCGGTCTTCCTCCACATAGCGTTCGGTCTCGGCCTGATCACGCGGCGCCTGGATCACCAGCCCCAAGGCCTGAAAGCGTTCGCGGAAATCCGGCTGGCGCATCACCTTGGCCACCGCGTCGCGCAGGGCGTTGGCCTCGGCCGCCGGAGTTTCCGCCGGCACCGCAACCCCAAACCACGTGGCCGCCCGAAAACCGGGGAAGCCGCTTTCGGCCACCGTGGGCACGTCGGGCAGCACCGGCAGGCGTTCGGACGTGGTCACCGCCAGGGCCTTGATCTTGCCCTCTTTGATCAGCGGCAGCGACGTGCTGATCACATCCACCATCAACTGCGTATCGTTGGCCATCAGCGAACTGAGCGCGGGCGCGCTGCCGTTGTAGGGAATGTGCGCCACGTCCATGCCGGTGCGCGACTTCAACAGCTCTGTCGCCAGTTGCAGCGGGTTGCCGATGCCGACCGAGGCGTAGTTCAGCTTGCCAGGGCGCGCTTTGGCCACGCTGACGAATTGCGCCAGCGTGGTGGCCGGCACCTCGTTGTTGGCCACCACCACCAGCGGCAGCTCGGCCACCACGGACAGCACGCGGAAGTCGCGCGCCGCGTCGTAGGCGATCTTTTGATAGAGCATGGGGTTCAACACCATGCTGGCGTTGCTGGCCAGGAACAGCGTGTAGCCGTCGGGCTGCGCGCGCGCCACCTGCGTGGCGGCGATCATGGTGTTGGCGCCGGGCTTGTTTTCTACCACGACAGGCTGCGCCAGTTCCCGCGACAGGCGCTCGGCCAGCACGCGCGACAACTGATCGGCCGCGCCGCCCGGCGTGTAGGGCACGACCAGCTTCAACGGCCGGTCGGGAAACGCCGCCACCGCGGGCGGGGCGAAGGCGGCGCAAACCCACATCGCGGCCGCGGCGCGGCCGATCCAACGATTCATCTTCAACATGCTTGTCTCCCGAGTCTTTGGCGACTCTGATTTTTTGACGTCTATCGTGGTGTGCCCGGCATTCGGGCGGTGCTGCGTGGCGGCCAGGCGCTTACACCTTGCGCGCCTGGCCCTCCCAAAACTCGGCGCGCAAGCGGCGCTTGGCGATCTTGCCGTTGTCGTCGCGCGGCAGCGCCGGGCGCAGCAACAATTCGCGCGGCACTTTGTAGCGGGCGATGCGGGTGGACAGCCATTGCGTCAGGTCCTGCACATTGATGTCGGTGTCGGGCGCGGGCTGGATCAGCCCCAGCAAGCGTTCGCCGAATTCCGCGTCCGGCACGCCGAAGACGGCGCAGTCGGCCACGCCCGGGTACTGGGTCAGGTGGTGTTCGATTTCGGCGGGATAGATGTTCACGCCGCCCGAGATCACCAGGTCTGATTCCCGGTCGCACACGAACAGGTAGCCGTCTTCGTCCACGTAGCCCAGGTCGCCCAGGCCGATCAGCCCGTCGCGTTCCACCGCCAGGCGGGCGTCGGGATGGTTGCGGTAGGTGAAGTCGGCGTAGGCGGGCTGCCGCACGTAGATGCGACCGACTTCGCCCGGCGCACAGACGCGGCCGTCGTCGGCATAGACCCGCACTTGCGCTGGCCCGATGGGCCGCCCCGCGCTGCCGGGCTTGGCCAGCGCTTCGTGCGAGTCGATCACGGTCACCATGCCCGCTTCGCTGGACGCATAGGTTTCATGGATGACCGGCCCCAGCCAGTCGATCATCGCGCGCTTGAGTTCGGGCGCGCAGGGAGCGCCGGTCGACGCCACGAAGCGCAACGATGACAGGTCGAACGATGCGCGCGTGGGCGCATCCAGCTTCAACAGGCGCACATACATGATGGGCACGAGATACACGGTGTCGATACGGTGCTGCTGGATCAGGCGCAAGACCTCAAGCGGGTCGAAGCGCGCCGTCAGCACCAGTGTGTCGCACACACGCAAGGCCACTTGCGCGAAGACGCTGGGCGCGCTGTGGTAGATGGGTGCGGGCAGCAGGGCGCGGCAGCCCGGCCGCAGGCCGTAGGCTTGTTCCACCACGGACTCCACCGCCGCCAGATGCTCGGCCAGACGGTCCACCGGAAACGGCTGGCGCACCACACCCTTGGGCCGGCCGGTCGTGCCCGAGGTGTACGCCATGTGGCCGCGCGGGGCGACCAGGGGGCCGTCGTAGCGGGGCTGCGCGTCGCGCCAGGCGTGGTAATCGGCGCCATGGCCACCGCCATCGTCTTCGCTGAGCGGCGCGGCCCTGGCATCGCCCTTTGCCGCGACCCGCAGCGCGGGCAGGCCGGCGGGCAATGCGGCGTGCACCTGGCGCCACAAATCGTCTTCCGCGATCAACACCTTGGCGCCGCTGTCGGCCACCAGGAACGCCACCTCGTCAGCCGTGTAATGCCAGTTGATGGGGCAGTAATAACAACCCAGCCGTTTGCAGGCCTGGATGATTTCCAGATATGGCATGCCGTTGCGCAGCAGCACCGCGATGACGTCGCCTTCGCGCACGCCCATCGCCGCCAGACCCGCCGCGACCTGCTCACCCCGGGCCACCAGCGCATCGCGCGTCAGGCTCAGGTCACCGGCAATGATGCGTGCCGTCATGCCGGCTTCCCCGCGCGTTGCGCTTTGTCTTGCGCGGTGCGCGCTTCGATGGCGGCGCGGGCGGCGGCCCAGTCTTCGTCGGACCAATCGAAGTACTGCTTGAAATAGGCGCCATTGGCCAGGTAATCGCCCCCGTCCAGCGCAATCGTCTGGCCGTTGATCCAATCATTGCCGGGTCCCAACAAAAAGGCAGCCAGTTCGCCGATGTCGTGCCCCGTGCCCAGGCGCCGCATGGGGTTCTGCTGGGTCAGGGCATCCTGGCCGTCGCCATTGGGACGCAGGCGCGCCGCCGCGCCTTCGGTGGGAATAACGCCCGGCGCAATGGCGTTCAGGCGGATGCCATGCCTGCCCCACTCCACCGCCAGCGATTTCGTCATGGCGTCGATGCCCGCCTTGGACATGGCCGAGGGCACCACGAACGGCGACCCCGTCCACACCCAGGTCACCACGATGGACACCACCGCGCCGTGCGTGCCGGACGCAATCCAGCGCTTGCCTACCGCCTGCGTCATGTAGAAGGTGCCGCGAAACACGGTGTCGGCGATGGCGTTGAAACCGCGCGCCGACAATTTTTCGGTGGGGCTGATGAAGTTGCCCGCCGCGTTATTGATCAGGCCGTCCAACCCGCCGTGCGTGGCCCAGATGCCCTCAACCATGGCATCCACCGCATCGGCGTCGCGGATGTCGACGGCATGCGCGTAGGCCTGGCCGCCGTACTTGGCGCGCAGCCCGGCGGCGGCTTCTTCCACCACGGCCTGGCGGCGGCCACACAAATGCACGGTGGCGCCCAGCGAGGCCAGCTGTTCGGCCATGGCCAGGCCCAGCCCCGTGCCGCCTCCCGTAACGAGGATGCGCTGGCCGCGGAACAGGTTCGCGCGGAACATGCTTTGCACCATGATTTGTCTCCTTTGTCTGATCGCAATGCCGGTGTGGGAAGCAGATTATCAACGCACAGATATCGCGACAATCCTTCAGTCTGAGTAAACTCTGTTTCCTCAGAGTCAACAATCCAAAACAGCCATGTCCGCCCTGCCCGCGTTGGACCTGAACCTGATCCAGCTCTTCGTGACCATCGTCGAGGCCGGCACGCTAAGCGAAGCGGCCTTGCGCCAGGGGGTGACGCGGTCGCACGTCAGCCGCAACCTGCAAAAGCTGGAACGCGCGTTCGGCGCCCAGTTGATCCGGCGCACCACCCGCCGCCTGGAACTGACGCAGCAGGGCACGGTGCTGTACGAACATGGGGCGCGCATGGCGCGCGAGGTGGAATCGGCGCGCCATGCCTTGCAGAAGCTGGGCACGGAACCCACCGGGCACGTCCGCCTGTCCCTGCCCACTGGCCTGGGCGAACTGGACGCGCTGCGCCCCCTGCTGGTGCGCTTTGCGCTGGAGCACCCCAGCCTGAGCCTGCGAGTCCTGTTTTCCAACCGCGTCAGCGACCTGATTTCGTCAGAGATCGACGTGGCGCTGCGGGTGATTTCGCAGCCACCGCAAGACTACGTGGCCCGCGAGCTGGGCGACGTGAAATGGCATTTGTGCGCCGCCCCCGGCTATTTGCAGCGCGTCGGCATGCCCGCCCACCCGCGCGATCTGAGCCGGTTCGACTTACTATGCCCGCCTGGCCCCAAGGCGCAGGCAACGCTGCGTTTGACCCGCAAAGGGCAAACCTATGAAACCAAGCTGGCGCCCCGGCTGCAATCCGAGTACTTCCCGTTTCTGGCCCAGGCCGCGCGCGACGGCGCGGGCATCGCCTTGCTGCCCGCCTACATCGTGCAACCCGACCTGGAATCGCAGCGCCTGCGCGACGTGCTGCCCGCGTATCGCCCGGAAGGGCCGGGCGACAAGCTGTTCATCCTGACCTCGCCCACCCCCTATCCGTCCACCGCCCAACGCGCCCTGGTCGACTTCCTGAAACGCGAACTGGAACCGTTGCTGCGCGCCTATCTGGACTGAGCCGGCGCCCCTGTTTTTTGACCGCGCCCGTCGCCACGCCGCTGTAGGACAAGCCTGGTAAAACGACGGGGTCTTGCGGGCTTGGTCCATGTCCGCCAAAGTAGGGGTTTCGCAGTCGCTGAACGGGACCTGACTGGACTTGGGCTTGAACTTTGACGCGCGCCCCAAGTCTTATATAAGATATAAGACATGCGCCCTCGCTCGGGCTTGTGTCCCCTACAATGACAAACGCGCAAAAACGCCAGAAAATGCCGCCTGCGCCTGGGCGATCACAGCCGGGCAAAACCACGGAGTCCATCATGCCGCACAACACCCTAGACACTCTCAAGAATTTCAAGATCGGCAATAAATCCTGTCAGTACTATTCGCTGCCGGCGCTGGGCAAGTCCCTCGGCATCGATGTGCAGCGGCTCCCGGTATCGATCCGCGTCGTGCTGGAATCCGTGCTGCGCAACTGTGATGGCAAGAAGGTCACGGAAGAACACGTCAAGCAGCTCGCCAACTGGCAGGCCAATGCCCGCCGCGAAGACGAAATCCCCTTCGTCGTGGCGCGCGTGGTGCTGCAGGACTTCACCGGCGTGCCGCTGTTGGCCGACATCGCGGCCATGCGTTCGGTGGCCGACAAGATGGGCAAGAGCCCCAAGAGCATTGAACCGCTGGTGCCGGTTGACCTGGTCGTCGACCACTCGGTCATGATCGACTACTTCGGCACCAAGAATGCGCTGGACCTGAACATGAAGCTGGAATTCAAGCGCAACCAAGAGCGCTACCAGTTCATGAAGTGGGGCATGCAGGCCTTTGACACCTTCGGCGTGGTGCCCCCGGGCTTCGGCATTGTCCACCAGGTCAACCTGGAATACCTGGCGCGCGGCGTGCACCAGGACAAAAAGAACAACGTCTATTACCCCGATTCGCTGGTGGGCACCGACAGCCACACCACGATGATCAACGGTATCGGCGTGGTGGGCTGGGGCGTGGGCGGCATCGAAGCCGAAGCCGGCATGCTGGGCCAGCCCGTGTACTTCCTGACGCCCGACGTGGTGGGCGTTGAACTCAAGGGCCAGTTGCGCGGCGGCGTCACCGCCACCGACCTGGTGCTGACCATTACCGAAATGCTGCGCCGTGAAAAAGTGGTGGGCAAATTCGTTGAGTTCTGCGGCGAAGGCACCGCCAGCCTGACCGTGGCCGAACGCGCCACCATCGGCAACATGGCGCCGGAATACGGCGCCACCATGGGCTTCTTCCCGGTTGACGAACGCACCATCGATTACTTCCGTGGCACCGGTCGCACCGAAGACGAAATCGCCGCCTTCGAAGCCTATTTCAAGGCGCAGAAGATGTTCGGCATCCCCGCCGCCCAAGACATCAACTTCACCAAGCTGCTGACGCTGGACCTGTCCACCGTGGCGCCGTCGCTGGCCGGCCCCAAGCGCCCGCAAGACCGCATTGAAATCGGCAACGTCAAGAACACGTTCATCGACCTGTTCTCCAAACCGGTCGCCGAAAACGGCTTCAACCAGCCGGCCGAAAAGCTGAACCAGACCTTCACCACCAGCACCGGCACCAAGATCAAGAACGGCGACATCCTGATTGCCGCCATCACGTCCTGCACCAACACGTCCAACCCCAACGTGTTGCTGGCTGCCGGCCTGTTGGCCAAGAAAGCGGTGGAAGCCGGCTTGAAGGTGCCCAAGCACATCAAGACGTCGCTGGCCCCCGGGTCGCGCGTGGTCACCGACTACCTGACCAAGACGGGCCTCTTGCCCTACCTGGAAAAGCTGGGCTTTGACGTGGCCGCCTACGGCTGCACCACCTGCATCGGCAACGCCGGCGACCTCACGCCCGACCTGAACGAAGCCATCATCGGCAACGACCTGGTCTGCTCGGCAGTCTTGTCCGGCAACCGCAACTTTGAAGCGCGCATCCACCCGAACATCAAGGCCAACTTCCTGGCCTCGCCCCCGCTGGTGGTGGCGTACGCGCTGGCCGGCACCGTCACCCGCGACCTGATGACCGAACCGGTTGGCAAGGGCAAGAACGGCGACGTCTGGCTGGGCGACATCTGGCCCACGTCCGAAGAAGTCGAAGCGCTGATGAAGCACGCGCTGGACCCGAAGGTGTTCGAGGCCAACTACGGCCAGGTCAAGAGCAACCCCGGCAAGCTGTGGGAAAACATCAAGGGCGTGGCCGGCGACACCTACAACTGGCCCGACTCCACCTACATTGCCGAACCGCCCTTCTTCGAAGGCTTCGACATGACGCCGGCCGCGATGCCCACCGTCAAGGGCGCGCGCGCGCTGGGCGTGTTTGGTGATTCGGTCACCACCGACCACATCTCGCCCGCGGGCTCCATCAAGGAAACCTCGCCGGCCGGCAAGTGGCTGAAGGAAAACGGCGTCATGAAGGCCGATTTCAACAGCTACGGCTCGCGTCGCGGCAACCACGAAATCATGATGCGCGGCACCTTCGCCAACGTGCGCATCAAGAATCTGATGATTCCGTCGCTGCCGGACGGCAGCCGTTTTGAAGGCGGCGAGACCCTGTTCCAGCCCACCGGCGAACAGATGTCCATCTACGACGCGGCCATGAAGTACGTGGCGCAGGGCACGCCCACCGTCGTCTTCGGCGGCGAAGAATACGGCACTGGCTCGTCGCGCGACTGGGCGGCCAAGGGCACGCAACTGTTGGGCGTGAAAGCCGTGATCACCCGCAGCTTTGAACGCATCCACCGCAGCAACCTGGTGGGCATGGGCGTGTTGCCGCTGCAGTTCAAGGGCACGGACAGCGTGGAGTCGCTGGGCATCACCGGCGAAGAAACCTACGACATCTCCGGCCTGGAAAACGGCATCAAGCCGATGCAGGACGTGACGCTGACGATCACCCGCAAGGACGGTTCGAAGCAGGACGTGACGGTGCTGCTGCGCATCGATACGCCGATCGAGGTCGACTACTACCAGCACGGCGGCATCCTGCCCTTCGTGCTGCGCCAACTGCTGGCGGCCTGACCCCGCCACTCGCTTGCGCCGCCCTCGCGGTGGCGCAATGCACAAGCCCCGAAGCCTTGCGGCTTCGGGGCTTTTTACTATGCAGGCCGGCTGCGACTCAGTCGTCGAACTGATAGGCGTCCATGGCCAGCGCGCTGTACGAAATCTCGTCGTTCAATCGCGTGGCCGATGCCCCACCCGCGCCCAGCGCCACATACAGCGGCATCAGGTGATCATCATGCGGATGCGCCTGCGATGCCCCCGGCGCCTGCGCCTGCCAGTCCAACAGCGCCGGCAGGTTGTGATCGGCCAGATGGCGCGCATACCAGTCCTGAAACTCGGTCACATACGGCGCCGCCGGCGCATTTTGCGGCATGCGCACATGGCGCAGATTGTGCGTCAACGACCCAGAGCCGATGATCAGGATGCCCTCGTCGCGCAGCGGCGCCAGCGCGCGGCCCAGCGCCAGTTGGCCCGACGCGTCGCGGCCCATGTCCAGCGACAGTTGCACCACCGACACGTCGACATCGGGATACAGGTAACGCAACGGCACCCAGGCGCCATGGTCCAGCGGACGGCGCGGGTCGCGGTCGGCTGCGATGCCCGATTCGGCCAGCAGCGCCTGCACGCGCGCGGCGAGTTCGGGCGACCCGGGCGCGGCGTATTGCAGCGTATAGAGCTCAGGCGGAAAGCCGCCGAAATCGTGCCAGGCCACTTGCTGGTCGCGGGTGGACAGGGCTAGGCCCTCACCCATCCAATGCGGCGACACCACCAGGATGCCGCGGGGCTTGCGGCCCTGGGCCTGGCTCCATGCCGCCAGCACGGGGCCGGTCAGCCCGGGTTCAACGGCCAGCATGGGCGAGCCATGGGAAACGAATAACGTAGGCCAACGCATGGTGCATGCCTCCAGCAATAAAATCGATGCCCAGATTTTCGGATGATTCCGATCAGCAATAAACCCCTGCGACAGGCATGCTCTGTTGCCAATCCAGCATCAATAATGAATGCGTGTACAACTGCCACGCCCGACCGCCCCTGCCCTTGCAAACCATCCCGGCCACGCCGACGCGCGCGGCGGGCGTTAAACTACGTCGTTACACACTTACTGGACGTCCCTCGAAGTTATGGCCCGATCCCGCAGCCAATCCGCTCCCCGCATGACCCGCGACGCCACCCGCCTGGTGGCGCTGTCCCAGGCGCTTAACCGCTCGGGCAGCCGCGTTGAAGACGTGTTCTGGGAGAACCAGCTTGGCGAAGCGATTCCCAAGCTGCTCAAGGCTGGGCAGGACGCCCCGCTGGAAGCGGCCCTGGACCACCTCGCGCAAAGCGACATAGGCGCCTACGAAGTCTTGATCGAACAGGCGGAAACGCTGTCCGAATCCATGAAGATCGAGAAAGACGGCGTCGTGCACGACGTGTTGCTGATCGTCGCGCCGATTGTCGCCTGGACCCGTTACACCATCCCCACCGGCCCCGTTTCCGCCAGCGCCCAGCAGGCACTGCTGGCGCAACTGCACGGCCATGTGCTGTCCAGCCAGGCCCGCACGGCATTGATGCCCATGCTGGTTAGCGTGGACCAGATGCCGCGCACCTTCGGCGAAACCTGGCAGTGGCTGCAACGCCTGGGCTCGCAGGCCCTGGGCGGCGAAGCCACCAAGCCCACGCTGAACACCGAAGTTGAAACGGCCAACATGCTGGCTGACACGCGCTACATCATCGGCGCCGTCGCCGTGCCCGAAAATGCACCCATCTTCCGCTGGCAGGAAAGCCTGGGCGACGCCGACGCCACGCGCGACGCCTGCCAGGAACAATGGGCCGCCCAGGCGCAACCCACGCTGGCCACGCTTTTGCCGGGTTGCGGTTTCGAAGCCCTGCTGCCCGACGCCTACTACGTCAGCAACCGCGAGGCCGACCGCCGTGTGCGCCCCCTGTCGCTGCGCGCCGCCGTCAGTTGGCTGGAAGGCGCGGTCAACCTGGAAGCCTCGCAACTGCGCGCGGTGATCGCGGGCTGCGGCGAAAGCCGCATCGACGAATACCGCATCAGCTTCACGGCGCGCAACAGCAACGACGTGTACTACGGCTGCGTCTGGCCCTTGTATGGTCGCGAGGAAGAACTGCCGTCCGACGAAGGCCAGCCTGACGTGGTCGATGAAATCGCGGCCTTGCTAAAGGAATACGGCGTCACCGAAATGCGCCGCATCCCGGGCGTGCTGCCGGCGGAATATTGCGAAGACTGTGGCGCGCCTTACTTCCCCAACCCGCTGGGCGAACTGGTACACGCCGAATTGCCCGAGGACGCCGAAGCCGCGCCGGCCAAGTTCCACTAAACGCCCATGCAAGCGGATATCTTCTGCCGGGTCGTCGATAACTATGGCGACATCGGCGTGTGCTGGCGGCTGGCCCGCCGGCTATCTCAGGGCTGCGGCTGGGATATCCGCTTGTGGGTGGACGACCTGGCCAGCTTCGCCCGCATCCAACCGGGTATAGCCGAACACGCCGGGCGCCAGCGCTGCGCAGGCGTGGATATCGTGCACTGGACCGACACGCCGGACCCGGCCCTGGGCGCACGCGATGTCGTCATCGAGGCCTTTGCCTGTGATCCCCCCGACGCTTTTCTGCACAGCATGCGCCGCGTGCACCCGGTCTGGATAAATCTGGAATACCTGAGCGCCGAAGCCTGGGTGGAAAGCTGTCACGGCCTGCCCTCGCAGCGGCCTGATGGCTTGGTAAAGCACTTTTTCTTTCCCGGCTTTACCACCGCCACGGGCGGCCTGCTGCGCGAACCAGGCTTGAGTGCGGAACGCGATGCGCTGCAAGCATCGATGGATCTGCAAAACGACTTTTTGCGCGCGCTGGGAGTGGGCGACGCCGTGCTCTCGCGCCGCCGCGACGGCGCACGCACGGTCACCCTGTTCTGCTATCCCTCGGCGCCGGTGCAGGCGTTGGTCAGTGCACTGGCGGCCGATTCCCGGCCCAGCGTGTTGCTGGCGCCCGTGGGCATCGCGCCGGGGCTGGAAGCGGCTTGCGAGGCGCCCGGCGCCCCGCTGCTGGCCCGCCTGCCCTTCGTGGCCCAGCCGGATTTCGACCGCGTGCTGTGGTTGTCGGACCTGAACTTCGTGCGCGGTGAAGACTCGTTCATCCGCGCCGCCTGGGCGGCGCGCCCGCTGGTCTGGCAGATCTACCCGCAAGACCAGAACGTGCATCTGGAAAAGTTGGAGGCATGGCTGGCCCGCTATCCGGCCCCGGAATCCGCACAAGCGCTGATCCGGGCCTGGAACATGCCACAAGACGCGCAAACCCATGCGACGGTCTCCTCGGCGCTGGCGCCGGATGCCTGGCAACACTGGGCCGCCGCCGCGCGCGACTGGGACGCCAAGCAGGCGGCCCAACCCGATCTGGCCGAAAATCTGGCCGACTTTTGCGCAGACTTGGCCAAGAAACGTTAGAATAGAGAGTTTTCTGAGTCGCCCTGAATTTTGTCGGGCCTCAACCTGACGCCTCCCGGGGTGTGCAAAAAGCCGCAAGTACGCAATGCAGGTACGCAATGCAAGTACGCAAAGCAAGTACGCAAGTACAGTACGGCGGCTTTTTGCAAGCACGGCGAGTGCACCCTACCCCCCGGAGTTTTATCGATGAAAACCGCTCAGGAATTGCGAGTCGGCAACGTGGTCATGGTCGGCAAGGATCCCCTCGTGGTCCAGAAAGCCGAATACAACAAGTCTGGCCGTAACGCTGCTGTTGTGAAGCTGAAGTTCAAGAACCTGCTGACCGCCTCGGCCAGCGAATCGGTTTACAAGGCCGACGAAAAGTTCGAAGTCGTTCAACTGGATCGCAAGGAGTGCACCTACTCCTACTTCGGCGACCCGATGTACGTCTTCATGGACGAAGAGTACAACCAGTACGAAATCGAAGCGGAAAGCATGGGCGACGCCCTGAACTACCTGGAAGAAGCGATGCCCGTGGAAGTGGTCTTCTACGACGGCCGCGCCATTTCGGTGGAACTGCCCACGACGATCGTCCG
Source organism: Achromobacter sp. JD-1 (assembly GCF_038594925.1). Classification (NCBI taxonomy): domain Bacteria; kingdom Pseudomonadati; phylum Pseudomonadota; class Betaproteobacteria; order Burkholderiales; family Alcaligenaceae; genus Achromobacter; species Achromobacter sp. JD-1. The sequence goes on from NZ_JBCGCS010000011.1 coordinate 139,421, forward strand.
CGAAATCACCTATACCGAACCCGCCGTGCGTGGCGATACGTCGGGCAAGGTGACCAAGCCGGCCAAGATCAACACCGGCTACGAACTGAACGTGCCGCTGTTCTGCGCCATCGGCGACAAGATCGAAATCGACACCCGCACGAACGAATACCGCAGCCGCGTCAACAACTGATCCGGCAGCAGGTACGAAAAAGCCAGGTCCCTGACAACAGGGCCTGGCTTTTTTTATGGTTGCGCTGTCTGGAAATGGGCGCACATGGCGTGCCACCTACCTACTGCAAGCGTTCGTCATCCAGGAAGTCAGGCACCGCCATGACTTCAATGCCGTCCTCGGCCAAGGCCTCGCGCTCTTCGGGCGTAGCGGTGCCGCGGATGGGGCGTTCGTCGGCGTCGCCGTCGTGGATGCGGCGGGCTTCTTCCGCAAAGCGGGGGCCGACGTTTTCGGTGTTGCGCAACAGCGCCCGCACCTGCTTCATGACCACGGCCTGCACGGCCGCCATTTTCTCGGCGTCGGACGCGCCTGCCGGCACGGCGGGCGGCTGAGCCGGTGCATGCAGGTGCGACACGTTCAAGCGTGGCGCCGACAGACGCTTGGTGATGCTGGCCGAGCCGCAAACGGGGCACGTGACCAAGCCACGCGCCTGTTGCGCGTCATAGTCGTCGTGCGATCCGAACCAGCCTTCAAAAATGTGGTTGTGCTCGCACTGAAGGTCAAAAACTTTGAGAGCCATGGTCGTCATATGGGGGCCAGCGGACAGAATACAAGAATCCGCTCGCGGCAAACGCTATCGTCTTGACGGCGTAGGGGCAAGGCGCCGACATCCCAAGAAAAAACGGGCCCGCAGGCCCGTCCTGGCGCGGCCCAGGCAATTACTTGCCGCGCTTGGCGCCGGGGCCGGCGTCGATCTTGGCTTGCTGGGCCTGCAGCGAATCAATCTGGCGCTGCAAGTCACGCAGTTGCTGGCGCACTTCCTTTTGCTGGTCGGCCAGCGCGGTGGTTTCCTGACGCGATTGTTCCTGGCGCGCCGCCACCTGCTGTTCCTGCTGCATGCGCAAGGCACGGTCGGCCTGCAGCGTGCTGAGCTGCGCGCTGCGGCTGGCCAGCAGCTTTTCGGCATGCGCGTATTCGGCTTGCAGCTTGATGCGCTTGATGTCGACTTCGGCCAGCTCGGCCGACTGCGCGGCAAACGCGCGGTAGGTGGATTCGGCCTGCTTTTCGGACACCGTCTTCAGCACGCGCCAAAAGTCCTTTTGCTGGAACAAGGCCACGTAATAAGTCAGGTCTTCGGGCTTGAACAGCAGGCTGGCGCCATACGTGCCGTTATAGGCCGTGCGCAGTTCCGAAACCTGGCGGCTTTGGATGAGATCTTGCAATTCGGCCACCGTGGAAGCCGGTCGCGCGGGCGCGGCCGGGGCGGCGGGCGGGGTTACCGGCTTGGCAGCGGCTTGCGGATCTTCGACCTGCTTGACCGTGGGCCTCGGCGCTTCGGGCTGAGCGCTGGCGCACGCCGCCAAGCCGGACAATGCCGTGCCTAACAGCGCCATGCGTGTGGCGGCACGGATAAATTGGACGTTCATGCCTTCCCCAAAAAAATCGTTGCGGAACTATAGCAATTTATTTCGCTCGCGGCTGATCCGCTTACATTAGCCGCCAGCGGATTGTCGCCCCCTAGGGCCTTCCCCAATTGCGGCAATCAAGATGCCTCGACGACCCCTTCCGCCGTTTCACCCTGGCCACCGCCCAAATGCAGTTTTCGCATCTTTTCCCATAGCACCTTGCGGCTGATGCCCAGCGTGTTGGCGGTGTCCTGGCGGCGCCAGCCGTTGACGTCCAAGGCCGCCAGGATGCGGGCGCGCTCGGCTCGTTCCGCGTCCGTGAACACCGGCGGTTCGCACAGCGTGCTGGGGCCTCCCAAGGCGCCCGCGGCGCGCAGCGGTTCGGCGATCTGGTCAAAAATACGTTCGATGCGGGCCTGGTCCCAGGCCTGGAATTGCCGGCGCATGATGGCCACGCGTTCAGCCACGTTGGACAGCTCGCGCACGTTGCCCGCGTATCGGGTGCGCGCCACACGGTCCAGCAGCCAATCCGGCGGCTCGCCCTCGCCGCCCATGCGTTCGAGCAGCGCGCGAAAAATAGCGATCTTTTCTTCGCCGCCGCGCTGCTCCAGGTTGGGAATGCGCAGTTCGATCACCGCCAGACGGTAATAGAGGTCCGCGCGGAATTCGTCCTGGCCCACCAGCACGCGCAGGTCTTTGTTGGTGGCCGCGACCAGGCGGAAATCCACTGGTATCTCGACCGTCGAGCCCAGCCGCGTCACCGCGCTTTGCTCCAGCACGCGCAGCAGCTTGACCTGCTGATACAGCGGCAGATCGCCGATTTCGTCCAGGAACAGCGTGCCGCCGTTGGCCTGTTCGAAGTAGCCCTTGTGCGCGCCGACCGCGCCGGTGAAGGCGCCCTTGGCGTGGCCAAAGAAATGCGCTTCAAACAGTCCTTCCGGAATGGCGCCGCAGTTGACAGCCACGAAGGGGCCATCGGACCAGGCGGCGCGGTCGTGCAGCAGCCGCGCAATGCGTTCCTTGCCCACGCCGGTTTCACCGTGAATCAACGCGTTGCTGCGGCAATCGGCAAACAGCTCGGCTTCGGCCAGCAGCGCCCGCATGGGCTCGGAAACGGCAATCAGCGGCTGTTCGCGCTTGGGCGCGGATCGGTTGAACTGGTCCAGCGTGCCCAACAGCTCATACAGCAGCTTGCGCAAATCCGCCGAGGTGAAGGACAGCGGCAGCGTATAGGAATATTCAGGCGGGTAATAACGCGGATCGCGTCCGCGCGCCTCGGCCGACACCCAGATCACCGGCATGGCTTGGGCCGACAACCAGTCGTAGCCGCTGAAGCGGTTGTCGCCCATGACCGACACCGATACCAGGGCCACCGCCGGGCGCGTCGGGTCGCGTGGCGGCGGGAAGGCCGTGCCGGCGTCCGCGCGCACCAGCGTCACGTCCATGCCTGCCAGACAGCGTTCCGCGCGGCCGGCAATGTCCGACGTGCCTTCCCAGACGTACACATCGAACTCATCGCGGGTGAATTTCTGTGTCATCGCAGACACCATGCCGGCAAGGAAGGGGCGAAGTTCAAAAGCATCCTCATCAGTACACCAAGCGGGGTTGACCGCAATCGACGGACAGCAGCGATACGTCGGTCTGGCCGACGCTGACGCCCAGCATGTCCAGCAACTGTTGCAGCAGCGCCGACAGGGGCGACAGCACCGGCTGCAACAGATTCACTACGATGGACAACACCCCGCCCACCTGCGAACTGCCGTCCAGCGCCAGCGCCGCCACCGAATTGATGCGGCACTGCCGGATCGCGCTGGGCGTGATCGCCAGCGTGCAGACCAGGTCATTCACGGGCGCCACCAGCAGCGACGTCAGGATATTGCCCACCAGTTGCAGCGTGCCGCCCAATACGCCCGTCAAGCCGCCCGTGGACAGCCGGTTGCCCAACTGATCCAACGCGGCCGAGGACCACTGCATGTCATTGAATACCTGCGTGATGGACTTGCCGGCATTGCTGCCGCCGCCGCCAACCAGGTTGGTGGCAAGCGCCGCGCGCTCCGCCGCGGTCAGCGGCGTTCCGGAACTGAAAAGGTCGCCCAGGATGCCGCCCACCACGGCATCCGCCAGGTTCGAGGCCAAGCCGCCCAGATCGATGGACGTGGCGTTCACCGTCTGCGTGGACGGCGCGCCCGGTGGTTCCGTCAGCGTGACCGACACCGGCGCCGCGGAGTTGAAAACCGGCAAGGTGACCTTGGCGGTCAGGGGCAGAATGCCCAGCACGTTCAACACCTGATGGCGCTGGATGGCGCCAAACGAACCGGGTTCGCAGCTATTGGTCAGCGACACGAAATTCGCGGCGTTCTGATCCGTGTTTGACGTCATGCCCGGAAAGCGTCCCAGGCAGATGTTGGCCGCCGACGCGGTCACCGCGATGGTGGCCTGGTGCTCCGTCAAGGGCGCCTGGCACAGGTTGGTCAGCGTGCCGGTGGATTGCGCCACATCGATGATGATGGGCAGGTCGACCCGCGTGCCCAACGTATTCGCCAGCAAGGGCCCCACCAGCGGAATGTTGCTGGTGTTCACGCGCAGGTAGACGCGTATGCCAGCGCTGGTGGCCTGGGCGCCAATACCGCCGATGGCCAGCGTGGGCGGTTCCACCACGCGCACCCGGGCATCCACGCCCAGCAGCGGCACGCTCAAGCCCAGGTTGATCAGGTTCTCCCCGTTGGCCACGACCAATGCGGTTTCCAACAGGTTCAGCGCGTTCACGTTCGCCGCCAGCGCGCCCGTGGCGTCTCCCCCCACCACCGACAGACCCAGCACACCGCCATCGCCAAACAGCTTCACGGGCAGGTTCAGCGGCATCACCGCCAGCACCGTGTTGATGGCGTCGCTGATCAGGCCGATGTCGGCGGCCGCCGTGCCGCTTTGGTTGACGACCGTCAGCGTGGCTTGCAGCAACTGGCCCAGGGTCAGGTTGTCGAGCGCCGCCAATTCCGCTGGCGTGCCCACGCCGGTAGCCACCGACAGCGGCAAGCCCAGCGCCTGCAGCAGGCCTGACGGCGTGATATTGACGCTGGCCAGGCCCGCCGCGTCCAGCACGTCCAACTGCGCGGGCGAGGCGCCCACGGTGGACAGCAATTGCGACAGCAGCCCGCCGCGTTCCAGGCGCAGCAAGCGCGAACCCACCGTGAATGCCGCCACGGGTTGCGTATTGGTGGCCACGGCGCTGACCGATACGGTCGTGCTCAGCCCCAGGGTGCCGAACAGGCTGGCGAGTTGCTTGCGAATGGTCAGGCGCACGGCGTTGAGCGTCTCCGCGCCGGCAGGGTCGAACACATGCATGCCGCTCGCGTCGGCGCGGGTGGAGTCCCACCGCTTGCACTCCACCGTGATGTCGTCAGCGGCGAAGGTATCAAAAATGTTGGGCAGGTTCGCCAAGGCGGACGTCTTGCCGGCGGCAGCGGCCCGGGTGCAATCCGCTGGCGACCCCATGCCCAGCACCTGTACCGCCGACAGTGCCGCCAGGTCCGCGGCCTTTTGCACTTCGCGTTTCATGTAGTAGCCGTAGCCCAACTGCGCCACGCCCAGCATCGCCACGCCCACCAGCACCGCGAACACGACGGCCACGGCCATGCTGCCGCGCTGGCGGAGCAAGGACACACCACGATGAGGTCTGGCAGGCATGGGTGGGCAATCCTGGATTGCAATGCAATGAAGGCGGATCGGGGTTCAGTTGGTGCTTTTGGTCTCTACGCGCTTTTGCAGATACTCCGGAATCGGGTGCGAAAAACTTTCCAGATAGCGGTTCCAGGCGGCGGTCGAGACCGGCCCCAGCACGGGCAACATGGCGCCGGCGCGGCGGCCGTCCGCCTGCGCGGCCAACAAGCCTCGCGTGACGTCACCGAACGCTTCCTCGGCCGGCGCGGCGGCCTGGGTACTGGTTGATGCGGGCTGCGCGACTTGCGTAGACGTGGCGGCGGTCGCTGCCGGCTGCGGCATTGGCGTCTGCACCTGCTGCACAACGGGCCGCGAGGGCAGTGGCGCCCGCGGCAAGGCCTGAGCTGGCGCCGCAGCGGTCGCGCCGCCAGTCATGCCGCCAGTCAGCGGCGCGTTCGACTGCGCCTGGCTGGCCAACGGCGCCAGGGCCGTCAGCGCAGCGGCCAAGGCGGCGGCCAATGCGATGGATGCGGAATAACGGGAGTCAGACATGGATCTCTTCCTGAATACGGGTTAGCGCACGATGGGCCCATTGCCCAGGCCTTCCATCAACGGACTCATCACTGGCATCACGATGCCGCCGCCACTGGACACGCGGGTTGCCGACGCATCAGCCGCCACGGGCACCGGCATCGGCGCACGCTGGGTGCGGATGTCAGACGCCATGCGCAGCACCTGGTTGCGCGCCTCGTCGCTGAGCCTGGCCTGATCCATCAGCCGTTGCGCCCGCACCGGCTCGCCTTCCACCAGCAGCAGCACGGCCAGATTGGCCAGCACCTTGCCGTTGTCGGGCGCCAGTTCGGCCGCCTGCCCCAAGGGCACGCGCGCACCGGCCGGGTCCCCCGCGCGCAGCCGCGCATAACCCAGGTCGCCCAGAATGCGCGGATCCATCGGCGACAGCTTGGCCGCGCGCGCGAAGTCATCGGCGGCCTGCTCGAACTGGCCGCGAGAGCCGGCGATCAAGCCCAGGCCATGCCAGCCGTCGGCCGCCTGATCGGTGCCCAGCAGCGCGCGATACGCCTGTTCGCTCATCGCCGTCTGGCCGGTCTGGCGCAAGGCTTCCGCACGCAACACCGCCACCCGCGCGTCGTTGCCGAACTTCTGCCGATAGGCGTCGATATACGCCAGGGACGCAAAATACCGCTCTTGGCGCTGCGCCTCGGCAATCAGCGACAACATCATCTCGGGCTCTTTGGGGCGCCCCTTGGCATCGGCCTCTTCTTCCTTCTGCCGCGCCAGCGCCTGTTCCTGCTGTTGCTGCTGGATCAACTGCCAGGCCGACTCCGCGCTATTGGTCTTGCATCCAGCAAGGCCCGCGCCGGCAGCCACCGTCGTCGCCATCAGCGTCCACCGCAACACACGCGCCTTGCTCTTGATTCCGTCAGCCATTACATCCCCCCCATGCGCGACATGCCGCGCAATACCGCGATGAACCCCGCCCCGCCCGTCACGATCAACAGCGCGGGCAGCAAGGTCACGATCATGACCCCCGTCATCTTCACGGTGGTCTTGCCGACCTTTTCCTTCAGTTCCAACCTGCGTTTGTCGCGCAAGCGCTCACCAAAGCGGTTCAAGGGCTCTTGCACGGCGCCGCCATGCTGATCCACTTGCGCAATCAGCCGGCAGATGGCCGACAGGTCGTCGTTGTCGAAGCCCGAGGCCAGCCGCGCCAGCGATTGCTCGCGGCTGCGGCCGCGCACATGCAGTTCAGACGCCAGCCGCAGTTCGTGCGACAGCACCGGCAGCACCTGCGCGAATTCCTTTATCAGCACCTGCATGCTTTGGTCGATGGACAGGCCCACTCCTTGCAGCAAGCGCAGCAGGTCGATCAGCAGCGGCAATTCGTCGCCGGCCATGCGCTTGCGGCGCGCCAGACGCCGGCTGACCACCCATTTGGGCAGCATGTAGCCGATGGCGAAGCCGAAGAACGCGGCGATCAAGCCGCCCATCGGAGAGTCGATCAACTGCTTCTGCTGGTTGAGCAGCACCGCCGCGATGGGCAGCAAGATGGCCAGGCCGAAGCGCGCCACCACAAAGCGCGACCGCGCGGTGCCGGAATTGGCATAGCCCGCCATATCGACCATCTTGCGGTCCTCGGCGGCCAGCAGCGTGTCGGCAAGACGGCCTTCGCTCAAGCGCTTGCCGAACGCATCGGCAGCACGGGTGGCCGATGAAAACCGCCCTTCTCCCGTGTCGGCGGGCATCGTGCCCGCCGCCGCGCCAGGGTTCTGGCGCGTCGCCAGCGCCTGATCGATCACCTGGCGGCTGCGGCTCTGCCCGCGCAGGCGCCGCACCATGCCGATGCCCAGCACCAGCAGCGCCGCGGCCACCAGCAACAAGCCTGCCGCCAGCACGGTTGAGGCCTTCCAGGATTGCAGCATCTCCATCGTCGCCATCCCTTAAATTGACTTGGCCATGCGATACAGCCAATAGCAGCCGCCAATCTGCAACACCACGGCGGTGAGCAGCATCTTGAAGCCCAGCGGGTCTTCCCACAGCCCCATGAAAAGCTTGTTGTTGGCCACGATGATGAAGCCGGCGATGCCCACTGGCAGCAAGGCCAGGATCCAGGCGGACAAGCGCACCTCGGCGGAACTGGCCGTCAATTCGTTGCGGGCCTGGGCCACGTCGCGCATGAACGCGGCCATGCGTTCCAGCACCTGGTCGCTACGGCCGCCGAAGCGCATGGCCAGCGACACCACGGCGGCCACCATGTACAGCTCTTTCAAGCCGTACATGCGCGACACCTGCACCAGCGCCGCGTCCAGTTCCTTGGCCGACCGGCTCAGGCTGGCCGCCGTTTCCACCACTTCCAGCAAGGGCTGGTCAGTGGAGGCCGCCGCCGTCTGGAATGCCGCGCCCATGCTGTTGCCGATGGTGATCAGGCGCACGATGTTGTCCAGGAAGGCGGGCAGTTGCGAGATCATCCGACGCCTGCGTTTGTCGGCGCGCAGCCAGAGCAGGAAGTACGTCAGCACGGCCAGCATGATGAAAGAGACCACGCCGGACAGGGGGCCCAAAAACAACCAGGCCAGCACCGCGCCCGCCGCCACCGGCATGGCGATCCGCAGATAGAAGCCCACGCTTTGACGCACGCCCGCCAGCAGCAGCAGGCGGTCCCAACTGGAAAAACCGCTGCGCAGCGCGCGCCCGCCTTCGGCGAACGGCGCGGCTTCGGTCGCTTCGCGACCCCGCTTGAGCTGGTTGTCCAGGAACGCCGAACTGGCGGCGCGCCGCGCGCCGCTATTGGCGTGGCGCCACAGCAGCACCGCGCCAGAAGCCAGCACCAATGCCAACGCAGCCAGGATCAAAGCGTCTTGCATCAGCGCCTCCGGCTCCAGAATCCACCGCCGCCCCCGTCGTTGTCTCCCGGGGGAGCGTCATGGGTGCGTGCGTCGTTGCGCAGTTTCGCCAGCTTGGGCGTGTGCGGGTGTATGCCCAGCCAGTTCCAACGGTCTTTTTCCTCGCCCTCGGGCGTGGTGAAGGTTTCGTGGCGGTACAGTTCCTGCGTCGAAATGACGTTATCGCCCATGCCGGTGACTTCGGTTACCGACAGCACGCGCCGCTTGCCGTTGGACAGGCGGCCGATCTGCACAATGAAGTCCAGCGCGCTGGCGATCTGCCGGCGCAAGCTGTCTTCGCTACCTTGAAAGCCCGCGAAGCCCGCCAGCATTTCGATGCGGTACAGGCATTCGCGCGCGGAGTTGGCGTGGATGGTGGCCATGGAGCCTTCGTGGCCGGTGTTCATGGCCTGCAGCATGTCCATGACTTCGGCGCCGCGCACTTCGCCCACCACCACCCGATCGGGCCGCATCCGCAGGCTGTTGCGGATCAGTTCGCGGATGCTGACCGCGCCGCTGCCATCAAACCCGCCCTGACGCGATTCCAGCCGCACCACGTGCGGATGGTTCAACGACAGTTCGGCGGTGTCTTCCACCGTCACCACGCGCTCCGTTTCCGGAATGAAAAACGCCAGCGCGTTCAAGAGCGAGGTCTTGCCCGAGCTGGTGCCGCCCGACACCAGCACGTTGCAGCGGTTCTTCACCGCTTCGTGCAGCAGCCGGTAAATATCTTCGTCGAAGGTGCCCAGCGTCAGCAGGTCGGCGGGCTTGAGCGGATCTTGGCGAAACTTGCGGATGGACACCATCGGGCCGTCCACGGCCAGCGGTTCAATCACCACATTCAAGCGGCCGCCGTCGGGCAGGCGCGCGTCCACCATGGGGCTGGACTCGTCCAGCCGCCGGCCGATGGGCGCCAGGATGCGGCGCACGATGCGCAGCACATGCTGGTTGTCGGTGAAGCGCAGCGTCTCGCGCGCCAGCACCCCGCGCCGCGACACGAACACGTTGTCGTAGCCGTTGATCAGAATATCTTCAACGGCCGGGTCGGCCAGCAGGTCTTCCAGGGGCCCAAGGCCCGCCAATTCCTTGGTGAGCGCCTCGGCAATCTGGCGCATCTCGCCTTCGTTGATCGGCACGCGGCGCAAGCGCACGAAGCTGGCGACTTCGATGTCGACGAATTCCTGGATCGCCGAACGGGCCCAACGGCCGAACTCGGCGCCCAGTTCCTCGATACGGGACAGCAGGTGTTCGTATGCCGCCGTCTTGACTTCCTGAAAGCGGTTCGACGAAGCAAAGCCCTTGTCGCCGTCACCGCCGAATTCTATGGTCGCTGTCATGATCATGTCGGATTCCGCCGCCGCCCCGTGAATCTTGCCGTTAACCGACGATCATGCGGCGGTGCACGCCCGGTAGCCAGGTGGCCAACCAGCTTGCCCGCCCGCCGGGAGAGTTCTCTTCCGCGCAGAGTTTTTCCGCCAGGGTCTGCACCGCGCGCACATACACGTCGCGCTCGGCTTCTTCGTGCAGCAGGTGGCCTTGATTCGTGCAGACCATCAGGGCCAGCGTGCGGTCGGGCAAGGTGCCCACCAGTTCCAACTGAAAGCGGTCGGCGATCTGCTGCGCGGTCATGCCATAGCGTTCGTCGTAACGGTTGACGATCAGGCCCAGGCTGCGGCGGTCCACATGCAGTTGCTCAAGCTCTTGCAGCAGGCCGGCCAGCGACACCAGCGCCCCGACGCTTTGGTCGGTCACTATCCAGTTCTGTTGAGACGAACGCGCCAGCCCCGCCACGAACTCCGGGTTCGTGAAGCCGCCCGCATCCGCAACGACCACGCCGAAGTGCTGGCGCATGCGCTCAAACACCAACAGGGAGTCGGACTGCGACACGTCGCGCATCTGGGCAAGGTCGCGCGGCAACGCCAGCACGCTCAGGCCGTTGGCGGTGTGCGCCATCGCCGAACCCAGCAAGGTGGAGTCCAGGCGGCGCAGGTTGCGCGCGGCTTCGGCAAAATCAAAGTCACTGCCGATATTCAGGTAGAGCTGGCAATCGCCCACGGGCCAGCCCAGGTCCATCAAGGCCACGCGGCTGGCCAGCGGCAGCATGGCGCCGCTTTGCTCGGCCGGCTTTGCGGGCTTGGCGCCGTTGGCCGCGCTGCGCGCGGCATGCATCTGCTTCAAGCGGTCTTGCACCATGCCGGCCAGATGCACGGCCAGCGTGCTGGTGCCCACGCCGGGACGCGCGCCCAACAGCAGCACGCTGCGCCGCGACCCATCCATGCGGCCGCCGCCCGACGGCACATCCAACAGACGCAACACCACGTCTTTCACTTCCTCGGGGGCAACGGTGGGGTCGACAAAATCGCTGACGCCGGCCCGCAACGCGGCGATGGCGCCTTCGGGCTGGCTCAGCAAACCCACCGCCACGCGCGGCACGGTGGGCGCAATGCGCGCCAACACGCGCGCCAGCTCCGCCGACTTGAACAACTTGCCCGGTTCGTCTTCGCTTAGCGTGAAGTCCAGAAACACCACCTGCGGTGCAATCTCGGCCAAGCGCCGCGCCAGCTCTTCGATGCCCGGGGTTTCCTGGGTCAACATGCCCATATCCCCCAGCGCCTGTCCAAGCTGCGCGGCTACACCATCACCTTTGGAGCAAAACAGGAACCGCTTGCCGTTTTGCAGGCCAACCCACTCGCTGGCATGTGTCTTCATATTACTCACCGTGAAAAGCCCGGCATTTGCTGCCCGCTTGCCGGGCCCATCAGGTAATAGCCCCAGGCATTGAAAGTTGAATCCGCCGCCTCTTGCCGCCCGCCCGGCAGCGGCAGCGTCACGCCGCGCGCAATCGGGCGCACCAGGCGCGGGGTTACGATGATCACCAGTTCGGTGTCTTCTTGCGAGTAGTCGACGCTGCGGAAGAACGCACCGATGATCGGCAGGTCGCCCAGCATCGGCACTTTGTTGACCATGGCCTTGGTCTGCCGCGACACCAGCCCGCTGATCACGAAGCTTTCGCCGTCGCCCAGTTCAACGGTGGTGTCCGCGCGGCGTGTGCGCAGTGCCGGAATGATCGTGCTGCTGTCCGAACTGGTGTTGATGGCGATGCCGTTGCTGTAGTCCAGTTCACTGGCCTCGGGCGCGACCTTCAACGAAATGCGATCGCGCGACAGCACGGTGGGCGTCACGGTCAGGCCGATACCAAATGGCTTGAAGGTGACCGTGGTGGTGCCCAGGCCGCCCGCTTCCGGAATTGGCAATTCGCCGCCCGCCAGGAAGCTGGCGCTTTGGCCCGTCAGCGCCACCAGCGTGGGCTCGGCCAGCACGCGCGCCATGCCGTTGCTTTGCAACAGGCGCAGGCGCGCCGCAAAGTTGTTCGAGTCGTAGAACAGCGAAAATCCAGAGGCGATGGCGCCGCCGGGTGTAAAGCCCAGAGGGGAACCCAGACCGGCCGGCGACTGGGCGCTGGTGCCTGCCCACGGGCCATTGCTGGCGGCGAAGTTGATGCCGGCCTGCTTCATCACCGACCGCGATACTTCCACCACCTTGACCTCGACCTGGACCACGCCCCCCGTGCCGGCAGTGGACACGTCCACCACGTTCTTGTCGCCCACGGCCGCGGCCGCGGCTTTCGCGGCGGCGATCTGTGCCAGGGGCGTTTCGGCGTAGCCGGAAACCACCGCCCGGTCACCGGCGATGTCGACGTTGACGCCGCCGTCGATGCCCCGGCTGGCCAGCGCGGCCTGCACCGACGAGGCCACGCGCACATTCCAGATCTGCGGCGCGGCGTTGTTGCCGGTCCATATCTGAAGCTGCGTGGTGCCTGCCTTCTTGCCGTACAGCAGCAGCGAGCCCGCGCGCTTGCCCGAGGCCGGCAGGATTTTCACGTCGGCCACCTCGGGGTCCCCGATGGCGATGCGGCGCGGCGTGGCGCCGTCAAGCATGAGCGATTGCTGGCCCTTGACGGCCACCGCGATATCACGGACAGGCGCATTCGCGCCTGTCGCGGGCGCGCCGGTTTGCGCCAGGCCGACGACACCGTATGTCATCGCCGCCGCGGCCGACAGGACGCAAGTCATGGTGGTGCGCTGATATCTCTTCATTGTGCCGGATCTAGTTATTTTGAAAGGTCCAGCCGCGGGCGGCACCTGGCCACGCGCAGCGATGGTCAATAGCGAACGCGCTCGGATTTATCTCCCCGCACGATTTCGATGGTTCTGCCGCCGCCTTTGCCGCCTGTCGCCGCCACGCGGTTGACGGGGGCTCGGGCCGCGGGCGTGGTGCCTTCAAGCTGCAGCAGGCTGTCGCCCGCGTACGCACGATTGGGGCCGTCCTGCAAGGCCTCGCGCTGCGCCGGGGTCAGGTCGGCGCGGGTCGCCAACACCGTGCCGCGCTTGGCGAACAGCGTCTCGTCGGGCACCGCGTCGTCGCCCACCGGGCGCAAGGCCAATTGCAGGCGGCCGGCGCGGCTGGCCAGGATCAGCTCGTTGATGTGTTCGACGGGCACCGCCAGCACCGCGGTGCGCGCCGGCTGGCTGGGGCCTTGTTGCAGCACCGACTTTTCTTCCGGGCCATCCACCGAGGCCTTGCCGTAGGCCAGCACGCGCAATTGCGCCTGAAGCAGCCGGGCCTGGCCTCCCGAAATTTCCTGGTTCTTTTCCACCATGAAGAACACGTCCACCATGTCGCCGGGCGCGATGCGGTTGCCGCCACCGATTACTTCGTCAACCGCGATCGCCACGGCGCGCTCGCCGGGCTTGAGCTGCCTGGCCAGGCCTTGCGCCAAAAGGCTGGGCACGATGGGGTCACCCGGCGCAACGTCCACGCGCGTCACCGAGCCTTCCAAGGGCGCCAGGGTGTCGAAGCTGTTGGACAACGCCACCTGCCATTGCGCCAACGTCAGCATTTTTTCGGCGTCTATGCGGGTGCCGGCGGGAATGGCCTCTTTGGCCACCACCACGGGATAAAACTTGACGGGCGGCGCGGCCGGCGCGGGCGCCGTGGCCACCGGAACCGGGCTGGCTGGCGGTGCGCTGGGTTGGGACGCCAGGCGCCAAGCCAGGAAGGCCAGCACCAGACCCGCCATCAACAACACGCCCGCGATGATCTTGCTAAGACTGCTCATGGTGTCCCTTGCGATATCTGTACGATGGCTTTCGACGACAACCTGCTTGGAACCCAGTCCTTGTTGGTGCCGGGCAACAGGACGATGAACGACTGCAAGGTGGCCAGCAAGGGCCAGGATTGCGTGTTGTAGGTCATGGCGACGGTGGCGCAGTTGGCGACTTGGCCACCGGATCCGGTCCATGTGCACGGGGCGCTGGTGGTCGCGCAGGCCACGGCCGAACCCGAGGAAAAGACGCTCATGGCAGCGGTGCAGGCATCGCCCTGCACGTTCGGGCTGCCCGTGATCTGGGCGTGTACGGCGGCGCGCGCGCCTTCGCCGGCGGCGGCCGCCAGTTGTTGCTGCATCCAGAACAGCACACCGTAGCCGACCACCGCGCAGATGAAGATCAGCAGCATGGTCAAGGTCAACGACAGCTCAAGCGCGGCAATGCCGCGTTGACGGATCAATGGCGCGCAAAAGCGTCGTGGATGGAGAGGAGCACGGCGGGCGGGCTTGGGCAGGCTCATGTCAGCCCCCTACGCCCAGTGTGTTGCCCAGGTGGACCGTGGCGCGCGCGCTCAACACGCTGGAAGCCGGCATCATGGCCAACTGCAACAGCGGGAACGACGGAATCAAGGGGTTCGCGCCATAGGCGTAGGACACCGTCACTTCAATCTGGTCGGGCGCCAGGGGCTGGCCGCTGCAGGTGCCGCCAGCGCTGCTGCTCAAGGCGCCCCCGCTGCCGCACACCGCCACCTTGATGGGCGCGGACGACATAGACGACATCCATTGCGCGATATCCAGCGCCGTGTCGCGTCCGGCGTTGGCCCGCGCCGCCAGCGAAGCCGTGCCGGCTTGCCATTGCAGAACCTTGCGCGCGCCATCCTGCGCCGCCAACGTCACTGAATTCTGAGCAAGAAACACCAGCCCGTAGGTCAGGATGCCGTAGAACACCAGGAAGAACACCACGAATACCAGGGCGAACTCAAGGGCATAAGCACCACGCTGAGCGCGGCGATGCCCAGATACATTGCATAGGGAACCTGGCGCCAACGTTGCGACAGCGCCCAATAACGCGACACGACCAAGACCCCGAGGCTGTGCAGGCCCGCCAGCAGGTTCGACAACAACAGCACCAGCACCAACGGCGCCAGGCCCAGCCACAGCCCCAGAACGGCGACGGCCTTGATGTCGCCCGCGCTCATCAGGCGCCGGCCCCACAGCGGCAGCAACAGAAAGGCGGCTAGAAACCCCGCCACGGTCATCAGCCAACCCGTCCAACGCGGGGGAAACATCCATCCGGGCACGAACGCGGCGGCGGCCAGCCATAGCAGCTGAGCCGCGAAGCCCGCCACGATCAACGTGTTGGGTACGCGGCGATAGCGCAGATCGTTGTAGATCAGCACCCCATTCCAGCATGCGAACACCAGCAGCCACAGCACTTCCCCTGGATACAAGGCGGGACCTTCTTATCAATCAGATTCAACGGCAGGCGCGTTCGTCCAGACGGACATGCCCGGTCAAGCCACTGATACAGACCGCGTACCGCGATGGCTCGCCACATTGAGCCGGCACGGTACGCGTGGCACACCAAGGCGCGATTAACCGCCGGCAGTGCCGCCAGCCGTATCGAGCTTGCCGCCGAGCCCCGTGAACATATCGCCGAGGGCATCAGTGAAAGTGCCCACGGCAGCGATCAGGGCCACTGCCACCAGACCCGCGATCAGCCCGTATTCCAGAGCGGTGATGCCGTCTTCGTCGTTCCAGAACTGCGCAAGTTTCGCTTTCATTTCGAACTCCTGACACTCGCTTGATAATTGAGCCGATCCGCGATGCGGCGACGACCCCCTATTCCCGGTATTTCTGCTTTGCGAATGCCCTGCATTCGTTCGCAGACCGGGCCCTGCTAACCCGGCCCCAGTGTGGAGCCGGGCGCCTTGCCTGGTTCAGCCACAGGCGCCGATTCAATGAAAGAGTCGATCCGCTGCGCCATGCGCGCACGGAAACGGTTTGATGCCCGCTGCAATTGCCAACGCATGATCAGCAACATGAGCGCGGACAGCACGAAAGCGATATACGGCAACATGACCCCACCGATTTGCAGGCTGGAACTGTCGCGAGGGGCTGTGCAGATAACGGTGCCGGCCGCCGCGCCGGTGTAATGCATGCCGCACACGGCCACCGCCATCAAAATGGCCGCGCCGCCGCGCTGAAACTCGTTCTGAGTATTGAATGCCAGCCACAGTGCGGCTGACGCGGCAATTACGGCGATAAGCACCGATAAAACGACAATCGGCAAATTCCACAGCAACACGGCCGGCATGCGCATGGCGCCCATGCCCAGATAATGCATGGCGGCCACCCCTAAGCCAGCGGCCAAACCGCCCATCACGCAACGGCCGAACGTGAAGTTGGCGCGGCCGACATACCAGAACGCCCAACCGGAAAAACCGGCGGCCACGACGAAGCTCAGTGTGGTCAGGCCAAGCTGATAACCCACGTCGAATGGCAGGTTTTGAGCCTGCATGCCAATGAAGTGCATGCTCCAGATTCCGACGCCGCCCATCGCCACGGCGCCGATGATGATGTAACCGATACGGATGTCACCGTCCTGAGTTTCAGTGCGTATGCCCGCCGCCGCCAGCAAGGCGACGTATGAACCCAGCACCGCCGTGAGAAAAGACAAGGCAACCAGACCACCATTGAATGAAAGCGGAACGATATCGCCCGGGTTCATGAACGGCTCCGATGAAAACGCCGGCATCCAAGGAGCGGGATCGGTTGATCGCGCCGTGCATTACTGGGGTGATGCGCGCCCATTTTGGGAACTCCCGGTGGCTCATAACCGATATGTTTTTGATACGTTTATATAGTCTTATCTATTAACATTTAATACACATCAGGGTTATTACCTATATTCACGATAATGCGGGCACAGACATGTAACAGATATACCAAAATTCGAACTTATTTGATGAAAATGCCCTAGTTAACCCTTATAAATCGTGAACATTTTCGTTCCTGAGAATTTCCATATGTTGTAATGCTGCCGTGCCCGTCCGGTCACAATGAAATAAATTGTTATTATTACTCGCCGCTGACTGCATACTATCCGCGGCGCACTGAAAGCCCCTTACCCATGTTATGTCCCTTTAATTATTCAATATATTGGCAATATCGAATATTCATCGGGACGGCGGCGGCGCAAACCGAGACATATAGGCAATGAGACGTACGTACCCGGCAAGTTCGCTTACCCTCGCCCTTGTTTGTATCTTTGCCCTTGGCGCACAGGCGCGGGCGGATGGCCCGCTCCGAGGCAACCCTGTTGACGCCCTGCCGCAGCTTGAAAGACCGCCCGGCGCCACGCAACCGCCTCCCGTCGTGCAAACCACCACGCCCGAGCAGTTGGCGTTGCAGGCCAGGCTGGCGCAACGCATCGTCCCCTTGAACTTCGACGTCAGCGGCGTTCACGCCATTCCCTTCGACGAGGTTTCCGCGATACTCAGCCCGCTGTCGGGCAAGGAAATCAGCTTGGGCGAGCTGGTTCAGCAAGTCGACAAGATCACACAGCTATACCGCGACAAGGGTTATCCGCTGTCTTTCGCGCTGGTACAGAATCAGACGTTTGCCAATGGCCTGGTCGTGGTGACCGTGGTCGAAGGCTTTATTGCCAACGTGCGGATTGAAGGCGATATCGGCAACGCGCAGGGGCGTTTGGACACCCTGGCCGGCCCGCTAACGCAAGAGCGTCCGCTCAAACAGGCCACGCTTGAGCGCCAGTTGAATTTGATGCGCACGGTGCCCGGCGTGAAATTCACCCCCAGCCTGGATTTGCCGCGCCGCGCGGACGGCGCCACTGAACTGGTATTGACCGCCACCCGGCACCCGTTCAGTTTGACGGGCGGGATAGCCGACCTGGGTACCGGCATGCAACCCTTGGTCAATATGGGCGCCAACAGCCTCACGCCGCTGGGCGAACAGGTCAAACTCACCGCTGCGGTGCCGTTCAATACCGACGACGTGAAATACGTCATGGGCGAAATCAGCGTGCCCATCGGCCCCGACGGTTTGGCGGTCAAGGTGGATGGCTATCACTACGACGCCAAACCCAAGGATGACGCAATCGAATATCTGGGTTTTGAACGGCGCGTCAAGAACGACCGTATCGGCATCGGCGTCAGCTATCCGATTTTGCTGAACAACACGCGTTCGCTCACCGGCACGGTGGGGATGTACGCGGCCAATTCCAAAGACCGCTATGAAGCGCGTAATTCCGACCGCTGGCTGCAGCAAGACGCGCGTGTGCGCGCCGCTAATGTCGAACTACGATATATTCAGATTTCCGAAAGCCGCACCACCGACGTCAGCGGCGGCATATCCAAGGGGTTTGACACTGCCGGCGCCAAAAAAGACATATCGACCAATTATGGTTATTCGGCGACCCCTATTCTGGATCTGGATTTCACCCGCTATAACCTGAACGCCAAACAAACGTTTGCACTACCCGCCCAGTTTGGCCTGATACTCTCGGGCGCGGCTCAATATTCGAGCAATATACTGCCGTCCTCGGAGCAGGTCTCGTTCGGTAGTTGGCGCTATGCGATGGGATACCCCCAGGGCGAGCAAAGCGGCGACAAAGGCGTGGGTGTGTCGGCTGAAGTCAACCGCCGCTTCGGAACCGGCTGGGAATACCTGTCCAGTGTGCAGCCGTATGCGCTGATCGACTATGCGCGCACCTGGTACAACAACAAAGACCTGCAGGCGTTGAACCAGCGCCATCTGTCATCGGTGGCCTTGGGTTTGCGCTTCACGGACGATAAATACTATCTGTTTGACTTCAACGTGGCCAAGCCCATCGGGTCCGCCACGATCAACAACGACCACGACGTGCGCTTCAACGCGAACTACTCCTTGTTTTACGACGCGTTCTGACGGCCGCCACGCCCACCCCCCGCTTGTTTCCTGAAGCGCCTGTTACGACAGGCGCTTTTTCATGGCCGCACTGCCCGCGCCGACAACGCTTATACAGGCGACGTTTCATACACGACGTTACGTAACGTCGCCCGTAACGTAACGGCGGATAACCGACCATTCGTAACATTCGCAGGCTTCTCGTCGTCGCAACATTGCGATTTTCAAGAATTAGTAAAAACCCTTTATAGGCCACTCAAGGCATTGATAAACAAAGGATTTTTTTGTTTGAAAATTCCACCCCAATGCATTTTCACAGGCATTGAAAAATATTGGCACGGTTTATGCATGTAGTGGCGTATCGGGCAGTTTCTTTGCCTTGACCATCCAACCCGAGGAGCTCGTCATGCAATCGAAGATTGAAGCAAACCGCATTCAACGTATTCTGACCGCCACCGTCATGGCAGCTGCCTTGGCTGGCGCATTGTCTGCTTGCGGCGGTGGTGGTGGCAGCAACCGGTCCGCCGGCCTGCCTGGCACGGATGTTCCGACCAACCCCGGCGGCACGGACCCCACCAACCCCGGCGGTACCGATCCCAACAACCCGGTCAATCCCGTCACCGCCGGCTTGCTGCAAACCACCCTGGGCAACACCGGCAACGCCGTCGACAATACCCTGCCCCTGAATTTGGGCGAGACGCTGGGCGGCGTGGGCAAGGCGCTGGATCCCACCATAGCGCCCGTGGCCGATACCGTGGTCGGCCTGACGCAGCAAATCGGCGCCACGACCGGCCTGGGCGCCCCCGTGGATGGCATCACAACGCAAGCAGGCGGCTTGGTCAGCGACCTGGGCACGACCCTGAAGAGCGCCGGTCTGCCGGGTGGCCTGGGCACAGGCGCAGGCGGCTTGGTGGACGGCCTGGGCAAGACCGTGTCCAGCGCGGGAGATCTGCTGAATGCGGATCCCGCCAACCCCATGCCTTTGACGACCGTGCTGGGCAACGCCACTAACGCCGTGGGCGCGCTGACCGCTGGCCTGTCGGACCAGGGCGGCTTGCTGAACCCCGTCACCCAAGCACTGGGCGGCGTCACGGGCGGCGTGTTGGATGGCACGGGCAGCCCCCTACTGCAACCCGCGTTGTCCAATACCGGCAATGCCGTGGACAACGTGCTGCCGCTGGGCCTGCAACCGGCCTTGGGCGGCGTCGGCGCGGCGCTGGACGTCAACGTGGCGCCGGTCGCCGGCGTGGTCACGAACCTGACGCAACAAGTGGGCGCAACCACCAATCTGGGCGCACCGGTGGCCGGGCTGCTCTCCAGCCTGGGCGGCACGGTGGCCGGCGCCGGCGGCACGCTGCCTGGCAACACGGCAGGCATGAACGGAGTTCTGCAAGGCCTGGGCGGCGCGGTCGCAAGCGCTGGCGGCCTGCTGAACGCCACGCCGGGCAATACGAATCCGCTGGGTGCCACGCTGACCAACGCCACCGGCGCGGTCGCCTCGTTGACCAGCGGCCTGGGCCTGGGTGGCGCCACGGGTGGTCTGACCGGCGGCGGCACGGGCGGCTTGCTCAGCCCCATCACCGGCATCCTGGGTGGCGTCGGCGGCATCGGAGGCACCCCGGCCGCGGGCGGTGTGGGTGGCCTGCTGGCGCCGGTGACCGGCCTGCTTGGCGGCGTGACGGGCGCAGTGGGTGGCGCAACGGGTGGCGCAGCCGGTGGCGCCAATAGCGGCCTGCTGGGCGGTCTGCTGAGCGGCGTGACAGGCGGCATCGGCGGAAGCACCGCGGGTGGCGCGGGTGGTGTCGGTGGCGGTTTGCTGGGCGGCGTGCTGGGTGGCGTGGTTGGCGGTGTGACCACAGGCGCCACGACCGGCACGGGCGCCAATGCGGGCGCCGGTGGCGCGGGCACGGCTGCCAATGGCGGCTTGCTGGGAGGGTTGCTGGGCGGGGTCACAAGCGGCTTGACGGGCGGTACGACGGCGGGCGGCACCACTAACGGCGGCTTGCTGGGCGGCCTGCTCGGCGGCTTGTCGGCGCAGAAGTAAACGATCTATCCGCTACGGAGCGACATCATGCTGCAACAACAAACGATCCTTCACCATGAGCATGTGACCGTGATGCCTGAATCCCGCACGAGTGACCTGCGACCAGGCATGCTTGACGATATCGCCCTGATGCTGGGCCGGCAGATTTCGGTGTACAACGCCGCGTGCCAGTCGGCCCTGGCGGAAAAGCTGGGTATTGCCCTGGCTGATCTGAAAGCGCTGGAACTGGTGATGGAATTCGACGCCTTGCCCACCGGGCAGCTTGCCCAACTGATGGGCATCAGCTCGGGCGGCGCCACCGCCTTGATCAACCGGCTGGAGGCGGCGGGCTACGTGCAGCGCGGCCGCCATCCGCTGGACCGCAGGATGATCGTGATCCGGCCGGTAGAGGAACAGTGCCAGCAGTTGGCGCAGGAGCGCCAATGGGTGGCGGACGCGGTGACGCTGATGGCGCGGCGCTACGACACGGCCGAGCTGGAAAGCGTGCATGCCTTCCTGGCGCAATGCGTGCGCGCCTTGCGGCACGACACGCTGGTGTGGCTGGAAACGCCCAGCGCGCATCGCGACGAGCAGTAAGCCGGCTGGCGTCAGCCGCGACGCCAGTTCGCCACGCGCCCTGATTTCAAGGAATCAGGGCGCATTCTTTTCATGGAAGCACAAGCTGCCTGATCCGCACGCCGTTGAGCCGCGGTTCAGTCCACGCTTGACGTACCGAACTCCAGGCGCGGCACCGCCGCCAGTAGCCGGCGCGTCAATTCCTGGCGCGGCGCGTGCAGAACGGTATCGGCATCGCCCAGTTCAACGATGCGCCCGCCATCCATGACGGCGATGCGATCCGCCAGGTATTCCACCACACCGAAGTTGTGCGTGATGAACAGATACGCAATGCCCAGTTCGCTCTGAAGCTCGCGCAGCAGATCCAGGATCTGCGCCTGCACCGACACGTCCAGGGCGGACGTGGGTTCGTCGCAGATCAGGACCTTGGGTTCAACGGCCAACGCGCGCGCAATGGCGATGCGCTGGCGCTGGCCCCCCGAGAATTCATGGGGATAGCGCGTCAGCGTGTTGGCCGGCAAGCCCACGCGCTCAATCAGTTGCGCGGCGTGCGCGGCGCGTGCTTGCTGGCTCATGCCCCGCCGCAACGACGCCAGGCCTTCATCCAGGATGTCGCCCACGCGCATGCGCGGGTCGAGCGAGGCATAGGGGTCTTGAAACACAATCTGGATGTCTTGCCGCAGATCGCGCAGCGTGCGGCGGTCGGCCGCCAGCAAGTCCTTGCCTTGCAGCATGGCGCGGCCCGAGATGCGGGCACCGTCGATCAGCCGCAGCAGCGCCTTGCCCGTAGTGGTCTTGCCGCAGCCGGACTCGCCCAGCAGGGCCAGCGTTTCGCCCGCGCGCAGGGTAAACGTCACGCCGTCCACGGCTTTGACCCAGGACACGGTGCGCCGCAAGGGCCCTTTGCGCACCGGGTAATGCACCTTCAGGTCCTGCACATCCAGCACCAGGCCGCCCGCGTCAAGCGCGGCGCGCGGCGTAGCGCGCTTGCCGCCGTCTTGCGCGATGGCCTCGCGCGCCTGCGCCGTCAGCGGCGCTCCACGCTTGCCAAAGGTGGGAATGGCTTCGAACAATTGCCGCGCATAGGGATGCTTGGGCGCGCGGAAAAATTCATCGGCGCTGGCGCTTTCAACGATCTCGCCGCCGCGCATCAGCGCCACGTGATGCGCCACGTTCTTCACCACCGCCAGATCATGGGTGATCAGCAGCACCGCCATGCCCATTTCACGCTGGATGTCGGCCAGCAGGTCCAGCACCTGCGCTTGCACCGTGACGTCCAGCGCCGTGGTCGGTTCGTCGGCGATCAGCAGCAGCGGTTCCGCCGCCAGCGCAATGGCGATCATGACACGCTGCTTCTGTCCGCCCGAAAACTGGAATGGGTAGTCGTCCACGCGCCGCTCGGGCTCGGGAATGCCCACTCGGCGCAGCCAATCAATGGCCCGCGCGCGCGCCGCCGCGCCGCGCAAGGGCGTATGCGCCGTCAGGGTTTCGATGATCTGGTCACCCACACGCATGACGGGGTTCAAGCTGGTGGACGGTTCCTGGAAGATGATGCCGATACGGCCGCCGCGCACACCGCGCATGGCGCTTTCGGGCAGCTTGTTCAGGTCTTGTCCGTCCAGGTCGATCTGCCCGCCCACGATACGGCCCGCGTCTGGCAGCAAGCGCAACAAGGCCAGCGCCGTAATGCTTTTTCCGCAGCCCGATTCGCCGACCAGCGCAAAAGTCTCGCGCCGCGAAATGGCCAACTCCAGCCGCTTGACGGCATGCGTCATGCCGGCCTCGCCCGCAATGTCCACTTCCAGGCCGCGCACCGCCAGCAAGGGCGGGTTTTGGCTCGGGCTTTTGCTCATCCCAGTATTCATGGCGTCTCTCCCGATTTGCTGGGACGCGCTTCGGCGGCCAAGCCTTGGCCGCGGCCGAACACGCTGCCCAGACGCGCCATGCGGCTGGGCTTGTAGCGGCGGGTGCGCGGATCGAAGGCATCGCGCACGGCGTCGGCAAACAGGTTGGCCGCCAGCACCAGCGCCAGCATGAAGAGAAACGCGGTCATCAGGCTCCACCAGATCATGGGATCGCGAGACATTTCCAGGCGCGCCCCGTCGATCATCGAGCCAAAGGAATTCATGCTGGGGTCCACCCCGATGCCCAGGTAGGACAGCACGGCCTCATAGAGCACCAGACCCGAGAATTCCAGCACCACCGTGATCAGCACCAGGTGCGCCACATTGGGCAACAGGTGCCGCGCCATGATGCGCCAGTGCGACACGCCGAACGCGCGCGCCGCCTGCACGTATTCAAGTTCGCGCAGTTTCAAGGTTTCGGCGCGCAGCAGGCGGCACAGGCCCGCCCAGCCGGTCAGCCCAAGAATCATGCAGAGCAGGAACAGCCGCAGGTCCGCGCGCGCAACCGAGGTGTCGAACAGGTCGGCATGGTTGTCGATGTACACCTGCATCATCAGCGCGCAGGCCGCCACCAGCAGCACACCAGGAATCGACGTGATGGTGGTGTAAAGGTATTGGATGGCGTCGTCGACCTTGCCTTTGAAGTAGCCGGCGGCAATGCCAAAAATAATGGCCGGCGGCAACATGGCGATGGTGGTCAGGCTGCCGATGACAAGCGCCGTGCGGATGCTTTTCAGCGCTTGCCACAAGACGTCGTTGCCGATGCGGTCGGTGCCCAGCGCGTGGTAGCCGGTGGACAGGCCCGCCAGCGCGCCGACTGTCATGCACAACAGGGCGAAAGTGATGGCCATGGCCCGCCAGGGCACATCCGATTCGCCGCGCAGCAATACCTGCCCCGCATGCGACGCCGACCCCAGGCGGCGCGCCAGGCAGGCGTAGAACACGGCCGCCGCCAACAGCGCCACGCCCAGGCCACCCGCCACGCCCCAGCCCAGGCGTTTCAAGACATCGCCCACGTGTTGCGTATCGGGATCCGTCAGATGCGTGGCGGCGCCGCGCAGGCGCGGAAAATCGCGCACCGGCTTGTCATCCACCAACATGGTTTCCTTCAGGAACAGCTTCGTGGCCAAGGGCTGCGAATAGTTTCTTTCCGGTTGCGTCAGCACCGTGCCGGCCAACAGGCCGTCCAGCACGGACTTCACGACTGGCGCATAAATAGGCGCGGCATTGGCGGCGGCCCCTGGCGCGGGCGGCAATTGCGGTCGGTAATGCACCGAGTCCAGCAAGCCCACCACGGTAAACGCGGCCAGGATGACGGCCGAGCACATGGCGGGCGTGTCGCGCGCCACGCGCCCCCAGGTCGCGCGCAGGTTCGGGCTACGGCGCACATGCCACAGGTAGGCCAGCGCGCTCAGCACCATCAGCCACAGCGCAATGTCGGTCCACAGGAAGACGATCTTGGGCATGGCGGCTACTCGAATCGAACGCGGGGGTCAGCCAGCGTGTAGGAAATGTCGGCCAGGATCAGCCCCACGATGTACAGCGCCGCGCCCAGGAACACCATGGCGCGCACCACGGAAAAGTCTTGCGCGTTGATGGCGTCGATGGTGTAACTGCCCAGCCCGGGAATGCCGAAGAACGATTCGGCGATCAGGCTGCCCATGAAGAGCAAGGGCAAGGCGGCGACGGTGCTGGTCAGGATGGGCAGCATGGCGTTGCGCAGCACATGGCGAAACAGCACCACGCGCTCGGCCAGGCCCTTGGCGCGCGCGGTGCGCACGTAGTCCTTGCCGATTTCTTCCAGGAACAGCGTGCGGTAGAAACGCGCTTCGGGACCCAGGCGGGAAATGATGGCGATCAGCACCGGCAGCGCCAGGAACTTGACCACGTCCAGCCCGCCCGAAAACCCCGAAAACGGCACCAGCCGCAACAGCTTGGCGAACACCCACTGGCCCGCGATGATGTAGAACAGGCTGGAAATCGACAGCAGCAGCACGCACACCACCACGCCCCAGAAGTCCAACCGCGTGGCGCGGAAATACACCAGCGTCAGCGAAAACACAATGCTGACGAACAGCCCCAGCACGAAGGTGGGCACGGCCAGCGCCAGGCTGGGGCCCATCCGCGTCTGAATCTCGCGGCCGATGTCGCGCCCGCTATCCGACGCGCCAAAATCCATGACCAACAGTGGCACCGAGCGCTGATAGAAGATGGTGTCGGTCAGTTGCGCCACGCCTTGCGCCTGCGCATTGAAGAACAAGGGCTTGTCGTAGCCGCGCTCGACCTTCCATTTTTCCACCGCGTCCTGGCTGGCGCGCTGCCCGCCGATGGCCAGGCGCGCCATGTCGTCGGGCGTGTTGACCGCGAAGAACAGGATGAACGTTAACAGGTTCACGCCGATCAGGATCAGCACGCCATACAGCAGCCGGCGGATGACGTAGCCGATCATGATTGATGCTCCTTCTTCACGGCCGGGCCGAAAGCGGTCTGGCGCTCACGGCGCTTGAGCGCGACGTAGGACGGCCAGATTGCCAGCGCCAGCAGCAGCACGAACAGACCGATCGGCCACCACCTTGGGACGTTCCATTCGTTGATCTTCTGCTGCCGGAGTTGCGGATCGATCTTCATGTACTGAAGCGTGTTGCGCACCATCTGCGTAGGCTTGGCGTTGCCGACCCACTGCTGGTAGGCGCCGCCCGACATCGGAAAATAGCCGAACATCCAGGGCGCGTCGCGCTGCACCACCGCCACCATCTTGGCGATCAGTTGTTCTTTCTCCGGGCCATCGTCCAGGAATTTCATCTGTTCGAAAAGCTTGTTGAATTCGGGGCTGTCGTAGTTGGCCGCGTTCTCGCCGCCCCCGCGGGCCTTGGCGTTGGGGCCGTAAAGCAGGAACAGGAAGTTTTCGGCATCGGGATAATCGGCGTTCCAGCCCCACAGGAAAATCTGCGCCGCGCCGCGCTTCATCTTGTCCTGGAAGCGGTTGTAGTCGGTGGATCGCACGTCCAGTTGCACGCCGATCTTGGCCATTTGCCGGCGCATCCAGTCAAAGCGCGGGTTCGAGCCGCCGCCTTGCATGGCGTCGTAATACAGCACCAGCGGCGCGCCGGTCTCGGCGCTGCGTCCGTTCGGGTAGCCCGCTTCGGCCAGCAGGCGCTTGGCCACGTCCACGGATTTGCGCACCGGCTTGCCGTCCACCAGGTTGTAGACGACGGGGTTCACGCCTTCGGGCGGTTCGCGGTAGCCCAGCACGCCAGGCGGCACCGGCCCTTGCGCCACCGAGGCCTGGTCGTTTTCGAACACGGTGACGAATTCTTCCCAGTCGAACACGATGCTGATGGCCTGGCGCAGCTTGCGGTTCTTTTCCGCCTGCTCGGGCGTGTCGCCCTTGCCCACCACCGGGTCCAGCCAGTTGAAGCCCATGTACCAGTTGGCGGTTTCCACCGTGGTCGGCAGGCGGATGCCGTGCTCGCGGTACTGCTTGGCCTTGTCCTGGCTGTCGCCCGCGGCCACCAGCATGGCCACGCCGTATTCGCCGCGTTCGATCTGCGGCACGTCGTAGTAGCCCTGCATGAATTTTCCGATCAGCGGGATGGCCTCTTTTTCCAGGCTGAACACCGCGCGGTCGATGAAGGGCGTGGGCTTGCCGCAGTCGGCCAACAGGCCGGCTTCCTTGTCGCCGGGCTCGCCCTCGCAGGGGTAGGCTTCGCCGTGGTAGTTGGGGTTGCGCACCAGCACGTGGCGGCGGTTCTGCAATGATTCCGCCATCATGTAAGGGCCCGTGCCGACCGGCCAGGTGTTCAAGGACAGGTCGTGCTCGGCCATGCCGGGCTGGTTGTAGAAGCGGTCGGCCTCCCAGGGAATGGGCGCCGTGAACGTCATGGCCAGCCAGTATTTGAACTGCGGATACTTGCCTTTGACGCGGATGCGCAGCGTGTGCGGATCCAGCGCCTGCACGCCGGTAAAGCCGTCGGCCTCGCGCAGGTCCAGCCACGTGGCGGCGCCCCCGCCGGGAAGATCGCGGCGCGCGGCCTGGTCGCGTTGGCGCAGCCGGTCGCCATATTCCTGCATGCCCACCACGTGGTCGGCCATTACCGAATAGATGGGCGACACGACGCGCGGGCTGGCCAGGCGGCGAAAGGCATAGACGTAGTCGTCCGCCGTCAGCTCGCGCGTGCCGGTGCGCGGAAAGTCGGGAATGTAGTACTTGTCCTTGAGTTCGCCGTCGGCAAGCGGGTAGTAGTCGTAGCTGCCATCCGCCTTGCGGGCAAAGGCGGGATGCGGCTGGTAGCGCACGCCCGGCCGGATCTTGATGTCGTAAACGCTTTCGGCGATGGCCTCACCCGGCGCATCGGCCGGCAGCGGCTGGCCCTGGGCGTCCAGATACTGCGGCGGATCGATGGACTGCGCGGCGCGCGGCACCAGTTCGTAGGGCCGCTTCAGATAGTGATAGCCGTACAAGGGCTCGTAGATGTTGTACGTATAGGGCGTTTCGTCGCCGGAATAAGAGCTTGCCGGGTCCAGGTACTTGGGCGAACGCTGAACGAACGCAGAGTAGAACGTGTTCTGACTTTCGGCGCCGGACGGATACGGGCTGTTGATGGGCCCTTCTTTCGAGCAGCCCGCCAGCGCCAGCAACATCAGCATGGCTGTTGCCCCGAGCCGCTTCATAGCAAGCATGGAAACCTTCCCTTCAAATCGTTGCGACAGAGAATAGCAAACGCGGGACGGGGCCAGTACCCTGGCATCCCCCTAGCGAGTAGCGGGGCGCCGTCGAGGGCCCCGGACGCCCGCTGGCCCGCATCATCCGCACTGGCGCTGACGCCAGCAGTCATAGCGCCACTTCCAGGGCTGCATGGCGGCGGGCTGCGCCCACAGGCCGCGCTTGGCGTCCTTGGCCTGGCGTTGCAGGCCAGGCAGGGCCTTGTCGCGCAGGTATGCGCCCTTTCTGGCGGTGTAGGCCCAGGCGTAGCCCGCTTCCACCTGCAAGCGGTTGGCAGAGCGCCCGTCTTCCAGGATCAGCGCGCATACGTCGCGGCCATATTGGTCTTGTTCGTAGCACTGGGCGGTCAGGGTCTTGCCCGCCACCAGGTCGGCCAGATGCTTGCGCGAGGCTTCGGCATAGGGTTGGCCGGGCTGGTCGGCGCCGTGGCCCTCTTCGGGCGCATCGATGCTGTCCATGCGGATGCGGCGCTGGCCACCGCTGGCGCGCAGCGTGACGGTGTCGCCGTCAGCCACGTTGACGATCGCGCCGGTCAGCGTGTAGCTGCCCGCGGGTATGCCGCTCGACAGCGCGGGGCCAGGCCGCGAGGAAGGCGCGGACGGCTGCGCGGGTGTGCTTTGGGATTGGGGTTGCCGCGAGGCTGGGGAGGAATCGCCGCGCCCCGAGGGCTGCAGCCAATTGACGATGGCGCCCGCCGCCGCAAGGATCAGGGCGACGATCAGGGCGGTCAGCTTGCCGCCGCCGCGAAATGGGGGTTTGCCACGCACCGACCGGGCTCCAGATGAGAAACGCGGCAAGTGTGCCACAGGCCGGGCGCGTATTTGCAAAAAACCGTGGGCGAAAAAGCACGCCGGCACCAGCCCGCTATTGCAAGCCCGCTATTGCAAGCCCGCTACGCCCATCCGCGTTGGCCTGCCCTTTATTGCAAGCCGGCCATGGCCTGCCGCCCTACAGCCAGCCCGATTTCCGGAAGCGCCAGTAAAGAAGCGAGCAGATCGACGCAATGACGCCCAGCGTCACGGGATAGCCCCAGGGTGATTTCAGCTCGGGCATGAATTCGAAGTTCATGCCGTAAATACCTGCGATAGCGGTGGGCACCGCCAGGATGGCGGCCCAGGACGCCAGCTTGCGCGTGGTGTCGTTCTGCGCGGCCTGGCCGATCATCAGGCTGGCTTCGAACGCGAAGGCCAGCGATTCGCGCAGCGCATTGAAAAGTTCATCCACCCGCAACACCCGGTCGGCAACCTCGCCGAAGTACGGTCGGGCGTGTTCATCCACGGCGGACATTTCCACCCGCGCCAGGCGGCGGCAGATCTCGGCCATGGGCGACACCACGGTGTGGATGCGCAGCAGGTCGCGGCGCTGGCGGTACAGGCGGCGAATGTCGGAATCCTTGGCGCCACGGATCAGCAGCTTTTGCTCGGCGCCTTCCACCACGCTTTCGATCTTGCCGGCCGCCGCCACGTAGCGGTCAACCAGCCAGTCCAGCACTTCGGAAGCCACGTAGTCGCTGCCGCGCTTGAGCAGGTCGGGCGAGGCTTCCAGCCGTTCGCGCAGCGGGCTGTGTGCCGCCGTGGCACCGCGCCGCACCGTGACCAGGAAGCCGTCGCCGATCAGTAATTGGGTTTCGCCGAAGACCGGGCGTTCGGCTTCGACCTCGACCGTGATGGTCACGATAAGCACCATGTTGCCGTAGTCGATGATCTTGGGCCGCCGATGCGGTTCCAGCATCTCTTCCTGGTTCTTGTCGCAGGCGCCCAGTTCTCCGGCGACGCGGGCCAGCAGTTCGGGCGTAGGGTTGCGCAGGCCGATCCACAGCATGCCGGGCAGTTGAGCCGGCGTTTTGCTGTCGCTTTGCTGGCCGCTTTGGCTACTGAATTGGGCGATGTACTGGCCCACCTCGTCGATGGGCACTTCGCGGTCGCGGCGGCCGTTCACATAGGCAATCGACGCAACCACCTCGCCCTTGTGGAGGTCGGCAAAATTCTCTTCAGCGGACATGGACACCCTCTGGCAATGCGATCCGTGCCGAACAACTCATGGCATCGGGCGATGATAGCCCAGGCTATGAGAACAGGCTGCGCACCCGCTTGGTCACGTCAATGGTGGGGGCCTGCGGTTCCTTGGCCGCGCCGCCGCCAGGCAGGTCGGCCAGCGCGGGCGGCTTGGGCAGGTGGTCGAACAGCGGCAGCATGGCATTGGTGATGTAGCGGGTGCGCGAACCGTAAACGTGGCGGTCGCCCATGCCGGTTTGCTGATGCACATAGAAGCGCTGCGGCACGATCAATTGCAGACGTTCCTTGGCGCGCGTCATGGCCACATACAGCAGGCGGCGTTCTTCCTCGATTTCTTCGGCGGTGCCGGTGCTCATGTCGGAAGGGATGCAGCCATCAACCACGTTCAGCACATAGACCGCCTTCCATTCCTGGCCCTTGGCCGAGTGGATGGTGGACAGAATCATGTAGTCCTCGTCGCGCGAGGGCGCGCCGGATTCGTCGCTGGTGGCGTCGGGCGGGTCCAGCGTGAGTTCGGTCAGGAAGCGTTCGCGCGAGGGGTAGCCCGCCGCCAGCCGCACCAACTGGTCCAGGTCGGTCTTGCGCACGCGGGCGTCGTCATACAGGCGTTCAAGTTGGCCGGCGTACCAGCGCAAGGCCAGGTCCACGTCGGCGGGCCAGCGCAGGCCGGGGTCGCACAGCGCCGCATAGGTATCGGCGAACGCGCCCCACTCTTGCTGCGCCGCCGCGCCCGGTTTGAATTCACGCAGCGCGCGCAACGGTTCGGCGCTGGCGGACATGGCGTCCATCAGCTTGCCGGCGGTGGCCGGGCCTATGCCGGGCATCAACTGCGCCACGCGAAAGCCCGCCATGCGGCCGCGCGGGTTCTCGGCCCAGCGCAATAGCGACAACAAATCCTTCACGTGCGCGGCTTCCAGAAAGCGCAGGCCGCCGAATTTCACGAAGGGAATATTGCGCCGCGTCAGTTCCAATTCCAGTGCGGCGCTGTGGCTGGCCGTGCGGAACAACGCGGCTTGCGACTTCAGCGTGGCGCCGCCCTCGCGCTGCGCCAGCACTTGGTCGGCCACCCAGCGCGCTTGCCCGGCTTCGTCGCTGACCGTGACCAGTTCCGGCAATTGCGAGGACGCGCGGTCGGTCCAGAGGTCTTTGGCGAAGCGCTCTGTTGCCAGCCCGATCACCGCGTTGGAAGCGTTCAGGATGGGCTGGGTCGAACGGTAGTTGCGGTCCAGCGTGATGACGCGGGCGGGCTTGGGAAACTGCGTTGGAAAATCCAGGATGTTACGCACGGTGGCCGCGCGAAACGAATAGATGGATTGCGCATCGTCGCCCACCACGGTCAGGCCGCGCCCGTCGGGCTTCATGGCCAGCAGAATGGCGGATTGCAGGCGGTTGGTGTCCTGGTATTCGTCCACCAGCACATGGTCGAAGCGCGCGCCGACATCCGCCGCGATGCCGGGGTCAGACATCATTTCGGCCCAGTACAGCAGCAGGTCGTCGTAGTCCAGCACCTGCTGGTCCTGCTTGGCCGCCACATAGCCGCGAAACAGCGTCTTCAGTTCGTCTTCCCATTGCGCGCACCAGGGGAACGAGGTCTTCAGCACATCGGCCACCGGGCTCTGGCTGTTGACCACGCGCGAATAGATGGCCAGGCAAGTGCCCTTCAGGGGAAAGCGCGACTTGGTCGACGACAGGCCCTGTTCGTGGCGGACCATGCCCATTAAATCTTCGGCGTCGCCACGGTCGTGGATGGTGAACGCTTCCGACAGCCCGATGCGCAGCGCGCAATCACGCAGCAGCCGGGCGCCGATGGCGTGGAAGGTGCCCGCCCACGGCAGCGACGGCGCCTGCTGCGAGCCGCGCAGGTTCATCACCCGTTGCAGCACGCTGCCCACGCGACGATCCATTTCCTGGGCCGCGCGGCGCGAAAACGTCAGCAGCAGCATGCGCTGCGGGTCGGCGCCGTTCAGGATCAGGTGGGCAACGCGGTGCGCCAGCGTGTTGGTCTTGCCCGAGCCCGCCCCGGCGATCACCAGCAAGGGGCCGTCGTCGCCCGCCGCCGCCCCGCCCCCAGGCGCGCTGACGCCGAATTCGGCGGCTTCACGTTGGGCGGGGTTCAGGTCGGCTAGGGGGTCGGGGCGGGAATTCAAAGGGGGATTGTGGTCGGACATGACGGCAAAGTAGGCCAAATGACTGGCTATTTATCCAGCTATCATAGCAGCGTAGCCGCCACGCCCCCCGCCTCATCCGTCGACCTTTCGCCATGCGTATCCTGACCGGCACCGCCTCCTGGACCGACCCCACCCTGCTCGCCTGCGGGCGCTTTTACCCGCCCGACGTGCGTGGCGCCGAGGCGCGGCTGCGCTTCTACGCCACCCGATTTTCCATGGCGGAAATCGATTCCAGCTACTACGCCCTGCCCTCGGCCAACAACGCTTATCTTTGGGCGCAGCGCACGCCCGACAGTTTCGTGTTCAACATCAAGGCGTTCCGCCTGTTCACCGGCCACCAGACGCCGCTTGCCGCGCTACCCAAGGACATTGCGCGCGAGCTGGAAGACTGGCCGGAACCCATGATCTACCACCACCACATGCCCGAAGACCTGCGCGACGAACTCTGGCGCCGATATCAACTGGCGCTGGAACCGCTGCGCATGCCGGGCAAGCTGGGCGCGGTGCATTTTCAGTTCCCCCCGTGGATCCGCCGTGACGCCCGAGGCCGCGCGCATGTGGCGGACTGCGCGCAGCGCATGCAAGAGCACCTGATATCCGTGGAATTCCGCCATCGCAGTTGGTTCGACAGCCCGGCGGCCATCGCGGACACGCTGGCGTTTGAACGCGATCTGGGCGTGGTGCATACCGTGGTCGATGCGCCGCAGGGCTTCGACAACACGGTGCCCGCGGTGTGGGAAAGCACGCATCCCGACCTGACGCTGCTGCGCCTGCATGGGCGCAATGCGGCTGCGTGGAATGCGTCCGGCCCCGCTTCGTCCAGCCGTTTTCAATACGAATACACGGAACAGGAACTGGCGGAACTGGCCGAACGCTTCACGCGCCTGGCCGCGCAAAGCGCCCAGGCGCATGCGGTGTTCAATACCAACTTTGAAGACCAGGGCATGCGCAACGCCGCCGCGTTTGCCGCCGCGCTATTGCCTTTCTGATTGCCTTTCTGATTGCCTTTCTGATCGGCCCGTCTGACCCGCCGCCTCAGGCGGCGACCGGCTTGCGGGCCACTTCGGCCAGGCTTTCCAGCAGCACTTCAAACTTGCGCGCAATGTCGTGCTCGGGCACGCAGGCATAACCCAGAAGCAACCCCGGCCGCCGCCCCTCGGCATTCACGTAATAGCGCGACAGCGCGCGCGTCAGCACGCCCTTGCCGCGCGCCACGTCCACCACGCGCAAGTCGTCCATGTCCAGCGGCAAGGTCAGCACCAGATGCAGGCCCGCCATGCTGGCGTCGCGATGCAGCCAGTCGGGGCCCAGGCGGCGTTCGATCAGGTTGACCAGCATGGCGCGGCGCCTGCCATACAGCATGCGCATGCGGCGGATGTGCGCGGCGTAGTGCCCTTCCGAGATGAACGTGGCCAGCGCCGCATGCGTCATCAGGTGGCCTTCACGGTAGAGCTCGGCGTGCGCCGCCTGGAATGCGGCGGTCAAGGGTTTGGGCAAGACCAGATAGCCCACGCGCAGGCCCGGGTACAGCGTCTTGCTGAACGTGCCCATGTAGATGACCGGCGCGTCGGGCTCCAGCCCCAGCAGCGACGCAATGGGCCGGCCCGAGAATCGGAATTCGCTGTCGTAATCGTCTTCGATGATCCAACTGCCGCTTTGCCGCGCCACCGCCAGCAATTGGCGGCGGCGCGCCAGGGACATCACCGGCCCCAGCGGATACTGGTGCGAGGGCGTGACGAAAATGAAACGGGGCGGCGTGCCGCCTGGTTCGGGCAGGCGCATGCCCTCTTCGTCCACCGGCAGGTGCACCGTGTGCAGGCCGTTGGCTTGCAAGATGGTGCGGGCGCCCCAGTAGCCGGGGTCTTCGACCCAGGCCGTTTCGCCCGCTTCACCCAGGATGCGGGTGGTCAGGTCGATGGCCTGGTGCGAACCTTCGGTGATGATGATCTGGTCGGGGTCGCAATCGATGGACCGCGTCAGCGCCAGATGCTGGGCCAGCGCCTCGCGCAGCGCCGGCAGGCCACCGCCGTAGGCGTAGGTCAGCAGGTCGGGCGAGGGGTTGCGCCACAGGCTGCTGAATATGCGGCCAAACTTCTTGTGCGGGAATTCCGTCAGGTCGGGCACGCCGGGCATGAACGCGCCCCATTGGTAGGGCGAGGCCGACACGCCGTCCACGATGGCCGCGCCGCGCGCCGACAGCGCGGCGCCCGCCTGGGTCTGGCCCTGATGGCGCAAGCGGCGGCCGCTGGCCAGATAGGAGTCGGGCACCGAAGCGTTGACGAAGGTGCCGTTGCCCTGCCGGCTGCGCGTGTAGCCTTCGGCCAGCAGTTGGCTATAGACGTGAACCACGGTATTGCGGGCGATGCCGAGCTCGGTAGCCAGGTCGCGCGAAGCGGGCAAACGCGAGTCCGCCGCGATGGCGCCATCCAGGATCGCTTCGCGTATGCCCCGGTACAGCCGCTTGTTCATCGGCTCGCTGGATCCGTCGGCCAGGCGCAGCAGCAGCAAGTCACCTACAATGGACCGCAATTGGTTCTACCTGTTTTATAAAAGTGGTTCCCACAAATGGGGCCATCGTAGCATTAAATAAGGTTTTTCCCGCCCACCCTGTTCATCGAGGCTGAGATGAAGAATCAAGACCTGAATACCCGCCGTTCCCTGGCCACCCCGCGCGGTGTTGGCGTCATGTGCGACTTCTACGCGGTGCGCGCCGAGAACGCCACCCTGTGGGACGCCAACGGCAAGGAATACATCGATTTCGCGGGCGGCATCGCCGTGTTGAACACGGGCCACCTGCACCCCAAGGTCAAGGCCGCCGTCGCTGCGCAGTTGGACAACTTCACGCACACGGCCTACCAGATCGTTCCGTACGAAAGCTACATCTCGCTGGCCGAACGCATCAACCGCCTGGCCCCCATCGACGGCCTGAAGAAAACCGCCTTTTTCACCACCGGCGTCGAAGCCGTTGAAAACGCCATCAAGATCGCGCGCTCGGCCACCGGCCGTTCGGGCGTCATCGCATTTTCGGGTTCGTTCCACGGCCGCACCATGCTGGGCATGGCGCTGACCGGCAAGGTCGCCCCGTACAAGCTGTCGTTCGGCCCGATGCCCGGCGACATCTATCACGTGCCGTTCCCCAACGGCACCCAATCCATCAGCGTGGCCGATTCGCTCAAGGCGCTGGACCTGCTGTTCAAGTGCGACATCGACCCCAAGCGTGTCGCCGCCATCATCATTGAACCAGTGCAAGGCGAAGGCGGTTTCAACATCACCCCGCCCGAACTGATGAGCGCGCTGCGCAAGATCTGCGACGAGCATGGCATCCTGCTGATCGCCGACGAAGTGCAAACGGGCTTTGGCCGTACCGGCAAGCTGTACGCCATGGAACACCACTCGGTGCAGGCCGACCTGATCACCATGGCCAAGAGCCTGGGCGGCGGCTTCCCGATCTCGGGCGTGGTCGGCCGTGCCGACGTCATGGACGGCCCGGCCGCTGGCGGCCTGGGCGGCACCTACGCCGGCAACCCGCTGGCCGTTGCCGCGGCCCACGCCGTGCTGGACGTGATTGCCGAAGAAAAGCTGTGCGACCGAGCCAACGTGCTGGGCGAGAAGCTGCGCGCCCACCTGGAAGGCCTGCGCGCCAAGGTGCCGGGCATTGCCGATGTGCGCGGCCTGGGTTCGATGGTGGCGCTGGAACTGAACGACGCCAGCGGCAAGCCGGACGCCGAAGCCGTCAAGCGCGTGCAAGCGCGCGCGCTGGAACAAGGGCTTATCCTGTTGAGCTGCGGCGTGTATGGCAACGTGCTGCGTTTCCTGTACCCGCTGACCATCCCCGACGCGCAGTTCGACCGCGCGCTGGCGATTCTGTCCGACGCACTGGCAGCGTAAGGTTCACGGCCTGAACCCTTTTTTCAGGGGACCACAGGCACGGTAATTGCGGGCGTCGCGGATCTTTCCGCCGCGCCCGCTAGTGCTTGTTGGCCCCGCTGAATCCCAATCAAGGAGACTTCAATAATGACCGCATTGACTCACCCCCTGTCGCGCCCTGATCTGCTGCGCGACGCCTGCTACATCGACGGCAAGTGGGTTGGCGCCGGCAACGGCGCGTCGATCCCGGTGGACAACCCCTCCACCGGCAAGACCATCGTGTCCGTGCCCAAGCTGGGCCGCAAGGAAACCGAAGACGCCATCGCCAGCGCGCAGGCCGCGTTGCCCGCCTGGAGCGCCAAGACCGGCAAGGAACGCGCCGCGATCCTGCTGAAGTGGTCGCAACTGATGATGCAGAACCAGCAAGACCTGGCCGCCATCATGACGTCTGAACAGGGCAAGCCGGTCACCGAAGCCGCGGGCGAAATCGCCTACGCAGCCTCGTTCCTGGAATGGTTTGCCGAAGAAGCCAAGCGCATCGACGGCGACGTGCTGCAAAGCCCCAAGGCCGGTCAGCGCCTCCTGGCGTTGAAACAGCCCATCGGCGTTACCGCCGCCATCACGCCGTGGAACTTCCCGGCCGCGATGATCACCCGCAAGGTTGGCCCGGCACTCGCCGCCGGCTGCACCATGGTGGTCAAGCCCGCTCAACAAACCCCGCTGACCGCGCTGGCGCTGGCTGTGCTGGCTGAAGAAGCCGGCGTGCCCGCGGGCGTGTTCCACGTCATCACGGGCAGCTCGCGCGATATCGGCGCCGCCCTGTGCGAAAGCGACGTGGTGCGCAAGCTGAGCTTCACCGGTTCCACCGAAGTGGGCCGCACGCTGATGGAGCAATGCGCCCCCACCATCAAGAAGCTGTCGCTGGAATTGGGCGGCAACGCGCCGTTCATCGTGTTCGACGACGCCGACCTGGACCGCGCCGTTGACGGCATCCTGGCCTCCAAGTACCGCAACGCCGGCCAGACCTGCGTGTGCGCCAACCGCATCTACGTGCAAGCCGGCGTGTACGAGGAAATCGCCAAGCGCCTGGTGGCCAAGGTCGAAGCCATGAAGGTGGGCGACGGCTTTGCCGACGGCGTGACGCAAGGTCCGCTGATCGACAAGAACGCCATTGAAAAGGTGCAGGAGCACATTGCCGACGCCACCTCGCATGGCGCCAAGGTCATTGCCGGCGGCAAGCCGCATGCGCTGGGCGGCACGTTCTTTGAACCGACCGTGGTGCGCGACGTGACGCAGTCGATGCGCTTTGCCACCGAAGAAACCTTCGGCCCGGTGGCCCCGCTGTTCCGCTTTGAAACGGAAGACGAAGTCATCGGCATGGCCAACGACACCATCTTCGGCCTGGCCGCCTACTTCTTCACCCGCGACTACGCCCGCATCTGGCGCGTGTCCGAAGCACTGGAGTACGGCATTGTCGGCATCAACACCGGCCTGATCTCCAACGAAGTCGGCCCGTTTGGCGGCGTCAAACAGTCGGGCCTGGGCCGTGAAGGCTCGAAGTACGGCATCGAGGAATACCTCGAAATCAAGTATCTGTGCGTGGACCTGGGCGCCTAAGCCCGAAGCGGTGCGCGGCGCTCGCCGCGCACCTGGGATAAGCGGTGTTCAACGGCGGTGTTCAACGCCGCTTATCCCCAACAACTGTGGACAAGCCGGCAGATAAGTCCTGCACAGCGCAAAAAAGTCCTTTCAATCCAGTCACTTGCGAATCGCGATCAAATGCCGCTCAGGCGTGATAGATTTGCGCGTTCCCTGGATGGATCCGTATGAGCAAACCCTTCTCCTTTGAGGACACCCGCAAGCTGGCCGCCGTGCTGGCCGAAACGGCCCTGGCCGAGGTCATGCCGCGCTTTCGCAGCCTGCCTGAAGGCGCGGTGCGAGCCAAGAGCTCGCCGCGTGATCTGGTCACCGACGCAGATGAAGCGGCCGAACGCATGATCGCCGCGCGCCTGGCCAAGCTGCATCCGGGCGCCGTCCTCATCGGCGAAGAAGCATCCACGCGCAACCCCGCGCTGCTGAACATGCTGGTCGACGCCGACCTGGCGTTTCTGATCGACCCCATCGACGGCACCCGCAACTACGTGGCGGGCCTGCCCTTGTTCGGCATGATGATCGCGGCCTGTCACCGTGGCGACGTGATCGCCGGCGTGATCTACGACCCCGTCAGCCGCGACAGCGCGCTGGCTTTGCGCGGCGAAGGCGCCTGGATGGAATACGAGAACGGCCAGCGCGTGCCGCTGACCGTGGCCGCCCCCGCGCCGCTGGAAGACATGGACGGCTTCATTTCCACGGGCGCCCTGCCCGAGCCGGCACGCACCACCGTCAACAGCCACCTGTCGCGCCTGGCCAGCACCGCGTCACTACGCTGCGCCGCGCACGAATACCGCATGCTGGCGGCGGGCCATTGCCACATTGCGCTGTACAACCAACTGACCGCCTGGGACCACGCCGCCGGCTGGCTGCTGCACCGCGAAGCGGGCGGCTACGCAGCGCGCTTTGATGGCTCGCCCTACAAGCCCACGCACCGCACGGGCGGGTTGTTGTATGCGCCGGATGCGGGCAGTTGGCATGCCGCGCGCAAGGCATTGTTGGGCGAAGGGCTGGAAGGATCGGAGGGCTGAAAAACCCGGGTATTCCCTAGGGAATTATCCACAGTTCCTGTGGACAACCCTATGGAAAGGTCTGTAACAGCGCGAAAAATCCCTGACAGGGCAAGCACTTGCTTAAACCGGTCAAAAACCGGCCGTTGAAAAGCGGGCTTATAGCGCGTCCAAGGCCAGGGCGCAAGGCTGTTCCACCTTCAGGGTCAACAGGCTGTCGGCCCGCGTGCGGCCCAGGTTGATGGCGGCGATGGGCATGCCGTTGCGCGAGGCCGCCGTCACGAAGCGGTAGCCCGAATACACCATCAGCGACGAACCCACCACCAGCACGGCGTCGGCGTTCATCAGGCCGGCGTTGGCGCGGTCGACGCGATCACGCGGGACCGTTTCGCCAAAGAAGACCACATCGGGTTTGACGATGCCGCCGCAGCGCGGGCACGGCGGCACGGTGAATTGCGAGAAATCCTGGCCGTCCAGGTCGGCGTCGCCGTCCGGCGCATCGGTGGCGTCCAGCAGGGCCCACGCAGGGTTGTTGTGGTGCAGCCGGTCTTGCCAGTCGTGGCGGTCGCCGCGCCAGTCACATTGCATGCAGCGCACTTCGTCCAGCCGGCCGTGCAGGTCCACCACATCGCGGCTGCCGGCGGCGGCATGCAGGCCGTCTACGTTCTGCGTCACCAGCACGCTGAGGCGGCCGCGCGATTCCAGCCGGGCCAGTGCCCGGTGCGAATCGTTGGGCTTGACCTGGCCAAAGCGGCGCCAGCCCACCATGCTGCGGGCCCAGTAGCGGGCGCGCGCCAGCTCCGTACCCATGAAGGTTTGCAGGGTCATGGGCGGCGAACGTTTCCATTCGCCTTCGGTGTCGCGATAGTCGGGGATGCCGGAATCGGTGCTGACGCCCGCCCCCGTCAACACGAACAGCCGCGGGTGGCGGTCGACAAAGCCGCGCAACGCGGCCAGATCCGAGACTTGCGTGTCCATCCTGGCTCCTATCCCTGGCTGCCCTTGGGCATCCTCACTGGCGATGCTGGCCACTTGCCCTGGCCGCTTGCCATCAACCGCCCAAGCCGCAGTCCGGCATGTCGCTGACCAGGCTGGCCTGCGTGACGTTGCTGCCCGGGGGCACGCTGCGCGTCAGCCAGACGTTGCCGCCAATGGTGGACCCCTTGCCGATCGTGACGCGGCCCAAAATCGTGGCGCCCGCGTAGATGACGACGTCGTCTTCGATCAACGGATGGCGCGGCAAGCCCTTCTTAAGCTCGCCGTTTTCTCCGGGCGGAAAGCGCTTGGCGCCCAGGGTCACCATTTGATAAAGGCGCACGCGGTCGCCGATGATGGCCGTTTCACCAATGACGAC
The DNA here is from genome assembly GCF_038594925.1 of Achromobacter sp. JD-1. Taxonomy (NCBI): domain Bacteria; kingdom Pseudomonadati; phylum Pseudomonadota; class Betaproteobacteria; order Burkholderiales; family Alcaligenaceae; genus Achromobacter; species Achromobacter sp. JD-1. The sequence continues at coordinate 179,341 of NZ_JBCGCS010000011.1, forward strand.
ACCGGTGCCGTGGTCGATGAAAAAGCTGCGGCCGATGGTGGCGCCAGGATGGATGTCGATGCCGGTGTCGGCATGCGCGATCTCGGCCACGATGCGGGCCAGCATCGGCACGTTAAGCCGGTACAGCACGTTGGCCAGGCGGTGGTGGATCATTGCCGCCAGGCCGGGATAGCACAGCAGCACTTCGTCCACGCTGTGCGCGGCCGGGTCGCCCTGGTAGGCGGCCGTCACGTCCAGGTCCAGCGCGGCGCGCACGCGCGGCAGTTCGGCGCCAAACTGGCGCACGATCTCGATGGCGCGCCGCTGGGTCTCGGCCGGGTCGACGTGTTCATTGCGGCCCACGTATTGCAGTTCAAGACAGACCTGATGCAACAGGGCATCCAGCGCCGCGCCGATGGTGTGGCCCACATAGAAGTCTTCGACCTCTTCGCGCAGATCGATGGGGCCTAGCCGCATGGGGAACAAGGCGCCACAGAGGTTCTTGATGATCTGGCGCAGGCTTTCCTGGGATGGGAATTCACGCAGGTCCGCGTCTTCGCGCAGGCGGCCACGCGGGCCGCGCCAGGCGACGCGCGCTTCGCGCAAGCCGGACACGATGCTGTCCAGGTTCCAGTGGGCGGGCGGAAGGTGGGTGGGCCCGTTCATTGGGACTGCCCCTGGTGGTTGCGGGGGAGCCCGGGCTGGGAATGGGTTTCAAACATGGAAGTGCCTCGCTGACGGTGCTACGCAATAGTCCCGTCAACTGTAACCGCTAGCCCCCCCATTCCGTAAAGCGGCCGATATGGCATCGGGGTTATGCGGCGGCCTGGCTGGGCTCGTCCGGCGCGTAGCCCTGCGGGTTGCCTTGCTGCCAGCGCCAGCCGTCGGCGCACATGGCGGCCACGTCGTAGGTGCTGCGCCAGCCCAGCAAGGACTCGGCAAGCGTAGGGTCGGCCCAGGTGCGGGCCACGTCTCCGGGCCGTCGCGCCAGGGTCCGCAGCGGAATCCGGCAGCCGCTGGCCAGCTCGAATGCGCGCACCAGCTCCAGCACGCTGGTGCCGCGGCCCGTGCCAAGATTGACCGCGATGAACCCGGGGTGGTCCACACAGTACGACAGCGCCCGCACATGGCCTTGCGCCAGGTCCATGACGTGCAGATAGTCGCGCACGCCCGTGCCGTCGGCGGTGTCGTAATCGTCGCCAAAGACACGCAGGAATGGCTGACGGCCCACTGCGACCTGGGTGATGAAGGGGAACAGGTTGTTGGGCAGATCGCGCGGGCTTTCGCCGATCTGGCCGCTGGGGTGTGCGCCGATAGGGTTGAAGTAGCGCAGCGTGACGGCGCTGAAGGCGGAGTCGGCCGTGCAGACGTCGCGCAGCATCTCTTCCACCATCAGCTTGGTGCGCCCGTAAGGGTTGGCCGGCGCCAGCGGATGCGCCTCGGTGAAGGGCAGGGTTTGCGGCTCGCCATACACGGTGGCCGACGAGCTGAACACCAGCCGCGTGACGCCCGCCTGGCGCATGGCCTGCAGCAGCACCAGCGAACCCGCGACATTGTTGTCGTAGTACTTGAGCGGGTCCGCCACCGACTCCCCAACCGCCTTGCAGCCGGCCAGATGCAGCACGGCCCGCACCGGCTGACCGCGTGCCGCCGCGTCCGACAGCACGCGTTCGATCAGGCCTGGTGTGCGGATATCCCCTTCGATCAGCGCTATCGGTACGCCGCACAAGCGCTCGACACGGCGCACGGCCTCGCGGCTGCCGTTGCTGAAGTTGTCCAGCACCAGCGGGCGCTGACCGGCCGCCAACATCGCAATCAAGGTATGCGTGCCGATGTAGCCTGCCCCGCCGGTAACCAGGACATGCATGGACGGATCTTGCACGCCTGGGCGTTGCAGGTCTGCGTCTGGCATCCGCGCCCCCGTCACAGGTGCGCCGCCACGCCCGGCACCCACGCATGCCGCGGACGCGGCGCCTGCGCATGGCCACGGTAGCGGTCGATCCAGTACGAGGTGGACGCATCGTGCCCCCAGTCGACCACGCCGGCCGACACCGGCACCGCCAATTCGCGCTCGATGCCCGTGGCCAGACGCTTGCCCAGTTCCACGCCCCATTGATCGAAGGGGTTGATGCCCCACACCACGCTCTGCACGAACACCTTGTGCTCATACAGCGCCAGCAGCGCGCCCAGGCCGCGAGGATCCAGTTGGCGCAGCACGATCAGGGTGGACGGCCGCCCGCCCGGATGCACCATATGCTGGGCCAGGCTCAGCGCGCGTTCCTGATCGTCGATGTGCGCCACGTCCCGCAGCGCTTCTTCCAGGCATTTGCCGCGCAGCAGCGCCTGGCGCTGCGCCAGGCAGTTGGCCAGCAGCAGGCGGTGCGCGTCCGGACTGTCGGCGTGGCCTTGCAGGCTGGCAATGAAGTCGACCGGCGCCCCGTCCTCGCTTTGGTGCAGCCATTGGAAGAACGTGTGCTGGCCATCGGTGCCCGGCATGCCCCAGATGATGGGTGCGGTGGGCACACCGACCGCCGTGCCGTCGCCCGCCACGCGCTTGCCCAGCGACTCCATTTCCAACTGCTGAAGATAGGTCACCAGGTGCAGCAGACGCGCGCTATAGGCGGCAATGTTCAAGGAGTTATGGCCCAGCACACTGCAATTGACCAGGCCGGCCAAGGCCAGTTGGATCGGTGCGTTCGCGGCGAACGGCGCCTGCTGGAAATGCTGGTCCATGGCTTCGGCGCCCGCCCGCATGCCGATCAGCACCTCGGCGCCCACGGTCAGCGCGATGGACAGGCCGGCCACCGACCAGACGGAATAGCGTCCGCCCACCCAGTCGCACATCTTGAAGGTGTGGCTGGCCGGCACGCCCAGGGCGCGCGCGGCCGACACGTTGGCGGTGACCGCCGCCAGGTGCTCGGACACATCGGCCACCCCGCCCTGTTTGAGCCAGGCCATGGCCGCGCGCGCGTTGTGCAGGGTTTCGGAGGTGGTGAAGGACTTGGACGAAATCACCACCAGGCAGCGGCGCGGGTCCAGTCCGGCCACCGCGTCATGGAAGGCGTGGCCATCGATGTTGGACACGAAGCGGATCTGGCGGCGCTGCGAGGGGCCGCCGAACGCCTGGACCGCCAGGCGCGGGCCCCAGTCGCTGCCGCCGATACCGATGTGCAATACCGTTGAAAAATCCGCCGTCTGGTCCAGCTTGCGCACGAAGTCGGTCATGCGCGAATACTCGCAGACCGAATCGGCATCCAGGCCGTCCGGCTGCTCGCGGGTACGCCCCGCCCGCAACGCGGTATGCCAGGCGGGCCGGCCTTCCGTCCAGTTGACGGGCTCGCCCGCGAACAGCGCGTGGCGGGCGTCCGCCAGCCCGCGCGCCTGCAGCAGATTCAAGGCCGCCGCTTCCAGCGCGGGTGACTGGCGCTGCATGGTCAGGTCCACGCACAAGCCTGCGGCCTCAATTACTTTGAGCGTATTGGCGTCAAGTTCGGCGGCCTCGGCGGCCTGCGCGAACGCCTGCCATTCAGGGCTCTGCGCCAGGCCGGAATTCGCCCTTAACGCCTCAATCGCATAGTTGGCCTTTCCCATCGCGTGATGCTCCTTAGAACGGTAAACGAACATGAGGTGCAATGCGCCGGAACGCGTTGCGGAAATCCTCCTCGATACGGGCCAATGCGGCCACGGTGTCTCCTTCAAAACGCATCACCACCGTCGGCGTGGTGTTTGATGGACGCGCCAGGCCGAAGCCATCCACGTAGTCCACCCGCACGCCATCCAGTTCGTTGATGGACACCGCGCCGGGAAACTCCCCTTGTTGGCGCAGCATTTCCACCAGCTCGAACTGTTCGCCTTCGGCGGTGTCCAGCTTGATTTCGGGGGTAGCGCAAGACTGCGGCAGGCTTTCCAACAGGCCCGACGGGTCCGGCGCCGCCGACAGGATCTCCAGCAGCCGGGCAGCGGCGTAGATGCCATCGTCAAAGCCGTACCAGCGCTCTTTGAAAAACATGTGGCCGCTCATCTCTCCAGCAAGTAGCGCTCCCGACTCGCGCATCTTGGCCTTGATCAGGGAATGCCCGGTCTTGCACATGGTGGGTTTGCCGCCGGCTTCGAAGATGGCGCGAGCCACGTGGCGGCTGCATTTCACGTCGTAGAGCACTTCGGCGCCGGGGTTGCGAGACAGCACGTCGCGGGCGAACAAAATCAGTTGCCGGTCGGGCCAGATGATCTGTCCCGATTTCGTCACCACGCCCAGGCGATCACCATCGCCGTCGAACGCCAGGCCGACCTCGCAGTCCGAATAGCGCAGGCAATAGATCAGGTCCTGCAGGTTCTGGGGGTCGGCCGGATCGGGGTGGTGGCCGGGGAAAGACCCGTCCACCTCGCAGAACAGTTCCGTCACGTCGCAGCCCAGCGCGCGGAACAAGGCCGGCGCCACCGCGCCCGCCACGCCGTTGCCGCAGTCGATGGCGATCTTCATGGGGCGCGCCATGCGGATGTCGCCCACCAGGCGCGCGGCGTAGCAGGGCTGGATCTGCATCTGCGTGCGTCCGCCCGACACGCTGGCCGACTCGATCGGCAAACGCATCGCGTCGCGCAAGGCGGTAATGCCCTCGCCGTACAGCGACGCGCCATCCAGCACGATCTTGAAGCCGTTGTGCGACGGCGGGTTGTGGCTGCCCGTGACCGCGATGCCCGCACCCGTGTCCATCAGCCGCGTGGCGAAATACACCATCGGCGTGGTCGCCATGCCGATGTCGATCACATGCATGCCCGCCGAACGCAGCCCGGCCTGCAACGCCGCCGCCAGTTCCACGCTGCTCAGGCGGCCGTCGCGCCCCACCACCATCGAACGCGCCCCCTGCGCATGCGCCTGGGTGCCCGCTGCCATGCCCAGGCTGTGGGCAAAGCGCGCGTCGATCTCGTCCGGTACCGTTCCTCTTATGTCGTAAGCCTTGAAAACCGCATCCAGAATTTGCGGGGTGTCCCAGCCAAAAGTTCCGTGCATGCCAGTTTCTCCGGGTGGCGTTTACTTGGGACCGTTCTGTTTGAAATCGCCGTAATACGCCGCACGGGAGTATCGATAATTCCCATACTTGGACCGGAAGCCGAAGCGTTCCGGCATGAGCTTGAGGCCGTTGAACAGCACGCCATCAACAGGCGCGCCGGCCTGGATCAGCCTCTTGGCCGTTTCGCGGATTTCGCCGACCGTGTTCATGCCCGAACGCACCACCACCATGACGGCGGCGGCATGCGTGCCCACCACCGCCGCGTCGGGCGAGGACAGCACGGGCGCGGTGTCCAGGATCACCATGTCGTACTGCGAGGACAGTTCGCGCAGGGTCGCGCCGAACACCGGCGAGGCCAGCAGTTCGGACGGGTCGAAGGTGACCGCGCCGGTGGCGATGAAGTCCACGCCTTCGGACACACTGTGCTTTCTGACGCGCGTCAGCGGAATCGTGCCCGACAGCACTTCGAACAGGCCGTCTTCCTTGGGCACGCCGAAATAGCGGTTCAACTGACCCTTGCGGAAATCGGCGTCGATCAGCAGCACGCGCTTGCCCACGCCGCCCTGAATGAAAGCGAAGTTGGCCGACAGGAACGACTTGCCCACGCCCGCCACCGGGCCGGTGAACATCACCATGTTGTTGGCCGACTGGCGCAGCGACGCTTGCAGCACGTTGCGAAACGATCGCAGGCTTTCGATGGGTGGCGAACTGCCCTGGCTTTGCGCCAGCAGCGCGGGCACCGTGGCGTTCTTGCGCCGACTGCGGCGCCACAGCTTGTCCTGTATGTCGCTGTACGGAATAGCCGCCAGCACCGGCAGGCCCGTGTAGCGTTCCACATCGTCCGGTTCCGACAGGCCGCCGAACAACGCGTTGCGCACAAAGGCGCACAGCATGCCGAAGATCAGGCCGATGACCGTGGCCACGCCGATGATGATCGCGGCCTTGGGGCGCACGGGGCGGTCGGGCTGCACCGCGGCATCCAGGATGCGCACGTTGCCCACCTTGCCGGCGCGGATCAGGCGCAGTTGCTGCGCGTTGTTCAACAGGCCCGTGTACAGCTCGGTGTTGACCCGCACATCGCGCACCAGGCGCACCACGTCCTGCTCCAGGTCCGGCAACTGCTTGATGTTGTTGCCGATGCGGTTGACGTCGCTGGACAGCGATGCGATCTGGCGATCGATGGACACGATGCTGGGATGGTTGGGCGCAAAGCGTGTGATCAGTTCCTGGCGCTTGGCGCGCAGGTCCATCACGCGGGTTTGCGCTTCCACCGATTGACCCAGGATCAGCTTGGCCTCTTCGCTCAGGTCGATGGTGCCGCGCTTGTTGCGCAAGGCGTTGTACTTGCTTTCGGCCGCGTCCAGCTCGCCCTTGAGCAGCGGCAGTTGCTGTTCAAGAAAGCTCAACGACTTCTCGGCCTGCGCCGCCTTGCGGTTCACGTTCTGCTGCACGTATTCCTGGCCGATCTGGTTCAGCACGGCGGTGGTCAGCGCCGGATCATTGCCTTCCAGCGTGACGCCGATCACGCCCGACGCGCGGCCACGTTCGAAGATGCCCATGCGCGCTTGCACGTTTTCAATCGCCGCCAGGCGCGAGCTGCGCGAGATGGTGAACTGCGTGCCCGGCCGGCCCGACAACGCGTCGATATGCACGTCCATCACACCGCCGCCGGGCAAGCGGAACTGTTCGGGCTTGCCCACAGCGCCGCTGAACGTGGCGCCCGTGAACTTGTCGGTCACCGTGTAGCGGCCTTCTCCTTGCGTGGTCACGATGAATGGTTTGCCCAGCCATTCATTCGGCACGTCCAGATGCGAGATCGCGATGGTCTCGCCGCCCCAGGCGTAGCCGCCGCGCGGCATGCTGGCGGGATACGGCAAGGTTTCGTAGCGCTGCGCCAGCCATTCGCCCACCACGGGGAAATAACGCGGCTTGGCGTGGATGTACAGCAGGAATTTATCAACCGCCGGCCCCACCACCATGCGCGAACGCAGCACTTCCATTTCGCCCGAGGTCTCCGCCTTGGTGTCGAACATGGATGACACATCGCCCAACAGGCTGCGCGCCTGCCCATTGGGCGCCTCTTCTTCAACCTGCACGATGATGTCGGCGGAATACACCGACGGCGTCACCATCACATACGCCAGCGCGCCCAGCAAGGCGAGCAACGTGATCCCGATGATCATCCACCGGTTGCTGATGATGGCGTCCACATGCGAGGACAACGGGGTTTCCTGCTGACGAGCCGGGACGCTCGGCTCGAATGATTCGATGGGCAACGACATGCAGCTCTCCAGACGTGGGCGCCGCGGCGGATGCGGCGCCCCCAAAAGGCGTTGTTTAGGGCCCGTTGGCCCTGAAAGGCGGATTAATCGATCGACTTCACGGTCTGCACCGTTTGCGCGCTCGGGAACAGGTTGCTGATGAAGCGGTTCCACCGCACCAGCGAGGCCGTATCCACGAACACGACATCTTTGGGGTCCAGCTCAAACTTCGCTCCCACTGCCAAAGCCTGCGGCGATTTGGCGTTCAGGTGGAACACCTCGGGCGTCGCCTGCTCGGTACTGCGCACCACAAAAATCTGCGAAGCGTCGGCCGTCAATTGATTGGGGCCTCCCGCCATGCCCAGCGCCTCGGTCAACGTCATGCGTCCATCGCGCATCACGACCGTGGTGGGCAAAAACACTTCACCCATCACAAACACCTTGCTGTCGTCGCGCGGCGTCACACGCACGATGTCGCCCGACTTCAGCATCACCTGATTCAAGTCCTGGCCACGTTCAACCAACGCGGGCAGGTTCACACGGGTACGGCGGCCATCGCGGATGACATAGACGGCGCTGCGGTCGGCGGTGGGCAGCAAGCCACCCGCGCGGTTGACCGCTTCGAGCAGAGTCATCGGAATGTCGTTGATGGCAACCGTGCCGGGGAACTTGACCTCGCCTTCCACGTAGACACGCTTGCTTCGATAGCCCAGCACGCGTACCGTGATCTGCGGATCCTGGATGTACTTGCCGGAACTATTCACTATGAGATTGCGCGCCTGAAGTTCCGTCAACCCCGCCACTTTCAGCAGTCCCGTATAGGGAAATTGGATATATCCAGTGGATGAGACGGTATACCCCGGTATGCCCGAGGCGGTATCCCCCATGACTAGTTCGGTCACCCCAGTCCCGATGGCATAGGTTTGCGTCGGAAGGACGAGTTCGGGGTGATCCCACACCACGATGGAAAGAATGTCACCCGGCCCGATGCGGTAGGGCTCGGCGCTTCCCACCAGCTTTTCGACGCCATCGTTGTTGATGACCGCCTCGCGGTTGCGCAGGTCGTCAACGACCAGCGAGGGGGTGATTTCCTTGACCGTCGCCACCGAATTCGGATCCAGGGGATCAACGAGATGGTCGGCGTTAAAGGTCATACCAGGGGACAAGGCGCAAGCGCCCAGCGAGGACACGAGCGCGATAGCGGCGATGGCTCGGCTCAACGTTCCGATAAATGTCGTCATGGCGAATCCACAGTGAATGACTTCGTTGCTTGGAATGGAGCCCGATGCGTAACGGGTTGCGACATTCCACTCTCTTTTCGAAGCCCCGCACATTCGACGGATGCCCTAAGCCTTCTCCTACATCGTTTGGAGGTTTCGGCTAAGCCACGCACTCAATAAGATTTCGTCGGTAGCCACATGTTTTGCGGCAGTGCATCGTTTTTGCTTTCGCCGCAAGAAGACGCCCCACGAACAGGAGTGCGCGATGGACCCGTCCCAATCGGACACATCGGCAAGATTCAGCGGAGCAAGCTATCTGTATCGCCTGCTCGACGCCGCGATCGTCATCACCTGCGGCCTGACTGCCACCGGCTTGAAATTCTCGGACGATGCAATGGCGGAGCCTCCGCAGATTCATCTGTTCCTGATCTATCTGTGCGGGTTGGGGGTGATAGCCCTGTTCCCGGCCTTTCGCCTGTACGTGTCGTGGCGCGGCCGGATGCTGACGGATCTGGTGGTGCGCAGCCTGGTCGCGTGGGCCACCGTGTTCGCGCTGGGCATCCTTATCAGTTTTCTCATGCATCAGACCGCCGCGATATCGCGCATGTGGGCGGGTACCTGGTTCGGCATGACCGCCCTGACGCTGGCGGGCGTACGCATCGCGGTCTACGCCGCGCTGGGCGCCGCGCGCGATCGCGGCCTGAACAAGAAGCATGTGCTGCTGGTGGGCTTCGGTGCGCTGGGCCATGACCTGTGGCGCCGCGTGGAACGCTATCGGGGCGCGGGCTATGAAGTGGCCGGCATCTACGCCGAACCGCACGAAATCCTGCCGCCGCAGGTACGCCGCCTGCACGAGCTGGACAACCTGCACACCTTCGTGCGCGAACACAATGTGCGCGAAATCTGGATCGTCCTTCCGATGGAGGCCGGGCAGGAACTGCGCGAAGTGCTGTATCACCTGCGCAACGACCTGGTGGATATCCGCTGGATTCCGGATGTGATGTCGATCCAGTTGCTGGGCCATCGCATCGGCGAATTCCTGGGCCTGCCCGCCATCCAGCTCAACAGCCTGCCCGCTGCCGGCGTGCGCGGCTGGGCCAAGGAAGTGTTCGACCGCGGCTTTGCGTTCTTCGCCTTGGTCGGCCTGGCTCCCCTGATGCTATCCATTGCGCTGGCCATCAAGCTGACCTCGCGCGGGCCGGTGTTCTTTACGCAACCTCGCCTGGGCGTGGATGGCAAGGTGTTCCACGTCTACAAATTCCGCACCATGACCGTGCACCAGGAACACGGCACGGTCACGCAGGCCACGCGCAATGATTCCCGCATCACCCGCATCGGCGGCTTCCTGCGCCGCACCAGCCTGGATGAGCTGCCGCAGTTCCTGAATGTGCTGATGGGCGATATGTCCGTCGTCGGCCCGCGTCCGCACGCGCTGGAGCACAACGAAATGTACAAGGACCTGGTGCAGCGCTACATGATGCGCCACCGCGTCAAGCCGGGCATTACCGGCTGGGCGCAGGTCAACGGCTTTCGTGGGCAGACGGACACGCTGCGCAAGATGAGCGACCGCGTCGAGCACGACATCTACTACATCCAGCATTGGACGTTTCGGATGGACCTCTTGATCATCGCCCGCACGGCCGTGTCGGGATGGACGGGCCGCAATGTCTACTAGCCCCTTGGGATGGCCCGCCACACGCACGGCGCCAAGCGGAGGCCCGGCCTTTTCGCCCGACGGCCTACTGCCACGAGCCGACTTCCGCCAGGCGGTGGAGATGCTGCCGCTGGTCTCCATCGACCTGTTGCTGCGCGACGCCAGCGGCCGCTACCTGACCGGGCGGCGCACCAACCCGCCCGCGCGCGGCGCCTGGTTCGTGCCGGGTGGCCGCATCCGCAAGAACGAGCCTTTACGCGCCGCGCTGGACCGCATTGCCCGTGAAGAACTGGGCCTGGCCATCGCGCCTGATACCTGGACGCCACGCGGCGTGTACGAACACTTCTACGGCACCAATTTCGCGGGTGAAGCGGGACGCTCCACCCATTACGTCGTCCTCGCCTACGAGGCCGAGCTTTCGTTGGACACCGCAAGCCTTCCGCGCGGCCAGCACCACGGCTACCGCTGGCTGCAAGCGGAAGAGATTGCCGCCGATCCCGGCGTGCATCCGTACACCCAGGCCTACTTCAAGGAGTGAGCGCCATGACGAATCCCCCTCCCGCCTACCGGGCTGTCATCCTTTGCGGCGGTTCCGGCTCGCGCCTGTGGCCGCTGTCGCGCGAACTGCTGCCCAAGCAGTTCATCCGTTTGACCGATTCGCGCAGCCTGTTGCAAAACACGCTGCTGCGCCTGTCGTCGGCGGGCGCGCAAGCCAAGCCGATTCTGGTCTGCAACGACGCCCACCAGTACATTGCCGCCGAACAGGCGCAGGAGCTGGGCATCAAGGACGCGGAAGTGATTCTGGAGCCGTTTGCGCGCAACACCGCGCCGGCCATTGCCGCCGCCACGCTGCGCGCCATGCGTGACGGCGAAGACCCCATCATGCTGATCATGCCGTCCGACCATGTGCTGGAAGATGGCGAGGTGCTTCGCGCCGCCTTCGCCCAGGCCTACGAGGCGGCACGCCAGGGCGCGCTGGTCACCTTCGGCATTACGCCCACCGCGCCGCTCAGCGGCTATGGCTACATTCAGTCGGACGAACCCGGCGTGATGGCCCCCGCGCGCCGCGTGCTGCGCTTTGTGGAAAAGCCTTCACCCGAGGTGGCGCAACGCCTGATCGAAGATGGTGGCTACTACTGGAACAGCGGCATGTTCGCCTTCCAGGCGTCGGTGTTCCTGTCCGAGATGGGCCGGCTGGCGCCGAAGATGCTGGCGCAGGTGGAAGCGGCGGTGGCCGACGGCTTGGGGGAAGACGCGTTGTTCCACCTGGATGGCCCCGCGTTCGAGGCCTGCCCCAGCGACTCGATGGACTACGCCATCATGGAACGCACCGACAGCGCCGTGGTCATTCCGCTGGCGGCGTCGTGGAGCGACGTCGGGGCCTGGGACGCGGTCTGGGGCATCGCCCAGAAAACCGAGGAAGGCAACTCCACCACGGGCGACGTGATGGTGGAGGATTCGCGCAACTGCCTGATCCATTCCACCAGCCGGCTGGTCGCGTCCGTGGGCCTGGACGACATTGTGGTGATCGAAACGGCCGACGCCGTGCTGGTGGCGCACAAGTCGCGCTCGCAAGACGTCAAGCGGCTGGTGGAGACGTTCAAGACGCAGCACCGCTCAGAACTGAACCACCATCGCGAAGTGCAGCGCCCGTGGGGCTCGTATGACTCGGTGGGCCACGGCCCGCGCTACCAGGTCAAGCGGATCACGGTAAAGCCTGGCGCGCGCCTGTCGTCGCAGATGCATCATCACCGCGCGGAGCACTGGATCGTGGTGTCGGGCACGGCGCGCATCTACAACGGCGACAAGCAGTACCTGCTGACCGAGAACCAGTCGACCTACATCCCGCTGGGTGAAACCCACAGCCTGGAAAACCCCGGGAAGATTCCGCTGGAGATCATCGAGGTGCAATCCGGTGCGTATCTCGGCGAAGACGACATCGTGCGTTTTCAAGACATGTATGGCCGGGTTTGAACAGCCCCCACGCGCCGCGCCTTCCAGGCGCGCGCTGCCCCCCGAGGGGGCTACCCCCGCCTTGGGGCGGCCCGGCGGCGTGGGGGTACCCCCACGCGGCGCGCCCGATGGGCGCTTGCTGCCCCCCGAGGGGGCTACCCCCGCCTTGGGGCGGCCCGGCGGCGGGGGGGGGGGGGCGACTGACAACTGAGCCTTTTTGGCGACCGGGCGTCGCCAGGCTCTGCCTGCCCGCCGCCGGCCTGTTCTTCCTGGTGCTGGTCACCGTGGGCAACCTGCCCGGCCTGGCCGCCGACATGTCCGACGCCTTTGGCGACAAGCGCCTGCACCTTGTGGCCTACGCCGTGCTGACCGGCTTGATCTACCTGTCCGTCAACCGACGCCCGGCGCTGGTGGCCCTGTTGGCCGTGACGGCGCTGGGCGTGGTGGACGAGACCATCCAATCCTTTATTCCCTACCGACAGGCTGAACTCTTAGACCTTTTGGCCGATATCTTGGCGGCGGGTGCAACAGTAATCTCATTGCACATTGGTTCCGCAGCCTTCGGCTCCTTTCGTGCAGTCACTAAGTCTTAAGGACACAACCATGCCAAAACGGGCACTGATTACCGGCGTTACCGGCCAAGATGGGGCCTACCTGGCGGAGTTCCTGCTGGCCAAGGGCTATGAGGTCCACGGCATCAAGCGACGCGCTTCGCTGTTCAATACCGCCCGCATCGATCATCTGTACCAAGACCCCCATGACAAGCCGCGCAACTTCGTGCTGCACCATGGCGACATGACGGACTCCTGCAGCCTGATCCGCATCGTGCAATCGGTGCAACCGGACGAAATCTATAACCTGGCCGCCCAAAGCCATGTGGGGGTCTCGTTCGAAGAGCCGGAGTACACCGCCAATGCCGATGGCCTGGGCACCCTGCGCCTGCTGGAAGCCATCCGCATCCTGAAGCTGGAAAACAAGGCGCGCTTCTATCAAGCGTCCACGTCCGAGCTTTACGGTCTGGTGCAAGAAACGCCGCAGAAGGAAACCACCCCCTTCTACCCGCGAAGCCCCTACGCCGCCGCCAAGCTCTACGCCTATTGGATCAGCGTGAACTACCGCGAAGCGTATGGCATGTACGCCTGCAACGGCATTCTGTTCAACCACGAATCACCCAAGCGCGGCGAAACCTTCGTCACGCGCAAGATCACCCGCGGGCTGGCGCGCATTGTGCTGGGCCTGCAGGAATGCCTGTACCTGGGCAACCTGTCCGCCCTGCGTGACTGGGGCCATGCCCGCGACTACGTCGAAATGCAGTGGCTGATGCTGCAACAGGACACGCCCGAGGACTACGTCATCGCCACCGGCCTGCAATACAGCGTGCGCGAATTCATCAATACGGCGGCGCGCGAGCTGGGCATTCTGCTGGCCTGGGAAGGCGAAGGGCTGGAAGAAACGGCCACCGTGCTGTTCTCGCCGGTGCATGACGTGAAGCCCGGCCAGGTGATCGTGCGCGTGGACCCGCGCTACTTCCGTCCGACCGAAGTGGAGACCCTGCTGGGCGATCCCACCAAGGCGCGCGAAAAGCTGGGCTGGTCGCCGCGCACCACGTTCGCGGAGCTGGTCAAGGAAATGGTGGAGGCCGACCTGAAGGACGCCCGCCGCGACGCGCTGGTCGAACAGAACGGCTACGAAATCTACGCCTACAAGGAGTAGCGCGCCATGACGAACCTGGACCAACGCGTGTTTGTCGCGGGCCATCGCGGCATGGTCGGCGCCGCGATCACCCGCGAGCTGAACCGCCGTGGCTATCAGCACGTGCTGACCCGCAACCGAACCGAGCTGGACCTGGAAAACCAGAACCAGGTGCATCGCTTTTTCTCGACCACGCCGGTCGACGTGGTGTATCTGGCGGCCGCCAAGGTCGGCGGCATCCTGGCCAACCAGAACCATCCCGTCGACTTTCTCTATAAGAACCTGATGATCCAGTGCAACGTGATCCGCGCCGCGTATGCGGCCGGGGTGCGCAAGCTGCTGTTCCTGGGTTCGTCCTGCATCTATCCGCGCGAAGCCCCCCAGCCCCTGCGCGAAGACGCCTTGCTGACCGGCCCGCTGGAAGCCACCAACGAGCCCTACGCCATCGCCAAGATCGCGGGCCTGAAGCTGTGCGAAGCCTATCAACGGGAATACGGGGCGCGTTTTATCTGCGCCATGCCCACCAACCTGTACGGCCCGCACGACAACTACGACCTGCACAGCAGCCATGTGCTGCCGGCGTTGATCCGCAAATTCCATGAAGGCCGCGAAGCCGGTCGGGAAAGCGTGACGATCTGGGGCACGGGCACGCCGCTGCGGGAGTTCCTGTATGTGGATGACCTGGCAAAGGCCTGCGTGATGCTGATGGAGCACCCCGACGCCGAAGGCATCTACAACATCGGCGCGGGCAAGGACATCAGCATCGCCGACCTGGCGGCGCTGGTGGCGCGCGTGGTCGGCTACCAGGGCCGCATCGTGTATGACACCAGCAAACCCGACGGCACGCCACGCAAGCTGATGGATTCGTCGCGGGTCGGCGCGCTGGGCTGGCAACCCGCCGTGTCGCTCAGCGACGGCATCGCGCTGGCCTACCAGCACTTCCTGCGCGAACGCGCCGATCAATCCCAACCGGCGCTGCCCGTGGCCTGAGGGCCGCGCCCGCCTCACCCACAGGTTCCCCGATGTTTGGATTCGTCAGGAAACACATCGCCGGCAATGCCTCGTTCTGGGGGCTGGTGGAATACGGCATCGGCCCGGTCGCGGCGCTGATCGCCCTGCCCATCCTGTTCCGCCAGTTGGGCACGGTGGGCTTTGGCCAGTATTCGATGATCATCGCGCTGGCCGGCTTCGGCAATGCCGCCAACCTGGGCGCGGCGGTCACCGCCACCAAGCTGGTGTCCGAACGCCTGCACGAACCGGGCGGCGCTTACCGCGCGGCGGGGGTCAGCCTGTCGCTGATCGGCTGCGCGCTGGGCGTGGTCACGCTGGCCGCCGTGCTGCTGTGGGCCGTGGTGGGTCTGGCCTGGCCCACCGCCACCTTCGGCGGCGTAGCCGTCACGCTCCTGGCCATGCCCGCGCTGGCCATCTACCTGACCCAGCAATACGACCAATTGTTTTCCGGCTGCCTGAAAGGCCGCGAGGATTTCCGCGCCACCGCGCTGTGCGAAGTGTTCAGCCGCAGCGGCACCATGGCGCTGGCCTGCGCGACCGCCTGGTACACCGCGTCGCCCACCTACACCGGGCTGGCGCAGGCCGCCGGCCTGTTGATCGCGGGCAGCGTGAAGATGCGCGTGTTCTCGCGCGCCTATGGCCGGGTCGTGGTGCGGCCGGTGCGCGACCGGGGCGCCATGATGGACGCCTTCAAGTTTTCACGCTGGTCCTGGCTGAACAGCCTGAGCGCGCTGGCCTTTGGGTCAGTCGACCGGGTGCTGGTGGGCAGCATGATGGGACCAGCCGCGCTGGCGATCTACACCGTGGGCGTGCAGGTGGGCCAGATCATCCACACCGCCGCCGTTGCGATCTTCCAGAAAGCGATGCCGCGCGTGACGCGCCTGTCAGTGTCGCCCCCCTATGCGGGCGCCGCCGAACGCGAGATCCGCCGCATGATGCTGTGGAACCTGGCGCTGTCGGCGACCGCCACGCTGGCGGTGCTGGCGGTCAGCCACCCGCTCTTGAATCTGCTGTTGGGAGACAACGTGGCGGCGGGCCACTTGGGCACCTTCCAGTTGCTGATCGTGGCCTCCGGGCTGCTGTCGTTGAATGCCGCGGCTCACTTCTCGCTGTTGGGGCTGGGCAATTCCCGCGCCGTCGCCATCCTGAACGGGCTGGGCGGACTGGCGATGTTGTGCGTCATGGCGGGGTTGGTGCACGCCGCGGGCGAACATGCGGCGGCGTGGGGCCGCATGGCTTATGCGGCGATCACGCTGGCCGGCGTGGCACTAGCTATCCGTCAATCGCGCCCCGAGTATCCGGGCGCCTTACCCGCGGCCACCCGATAACACCAACATGCTGAGGTCTTACATGCGCAAGCGTCATAACGAGTATTCACGTCAGCTCATCGACTTCGTGCGCGAGCTGCGTCCGCCCGCGCCGATCGCCGGCGGCCTGTTGCCCAAAGTGACCATCGTGACCCCGTCGTTCAACCAGGCCAAGTTCCTGGAACGCACCATTCTGTCGGTGCTGAACCAGGGGTATCCGCGTCTGGAATACATCATCATGGACGGCGGATCGACCGACGGCAGCGTGGACATCATCCGCAAGTACGAGCGCTACCTGAGCTACTGGGAAAGCACGCCCGACCGCGGGCAATCGCACGCCATCAACAAGGGCTTCGAGCGCGCCACGGGCGATTACGTGGGCTGGCAGAATTCAGACGACCTGTACTTTCCGGGCGCACTGCGCAAGCTGGGCGTGGCCGCTTCGCGCGGGCGCGCGCCGATTGTCAGCGGCAACCTGTTCGTGGCAGACGCCAACAACCACATCTTCCGCAAGATCCACTACACGCCGGTCAATCGCGGCACGCTGACGGTGGTGAAGGCGTCCATTCCCAACCAGTCGGCCATCTTCCGGCGCGACCTGCTGCGCAAGTACGGGCTGCTGCAGGAAAGCATGCGCTACTGCATGGACCTGGAACTCTGGAGCCGCCTGCTGCGCGAGGGCAAGAACCTGATCGTGCCCGATGCGCTGGGCGTCTACACCGCCCACGACGAAACCAAGACGGCGCTGATGCAGGACGTGCTGCTGGAAGAGCGCGAGCAGATCGTCACACGCATCCGGCGCACCGAGCCCGGGCTGGGCCGCCTGTTCGAGCTGTCGTGCCGCGCGTCCAAGGTGGCCGCTCACGCCCGCCAGGGCGACCTGACGTACCTGTTCGAAAAGCTGACCACGAAGATCTTCGGACGCGACGACTGGGCCGCGCACTAGGACGATGCCGACATGAGCCCGCACCGCCGCTTCTCCACCTTGCATCTGCTGGGGCTGTTCGCCTTCACGGCGCTTGCCCTGAACGATGACCGCTTCATCCTGGGCGTCGGTAGCTTCAAGCTGTCGCCCTTCGATGTGCTGTTCGTGATGATCCTGGCGGTCAAGGCGCTGCGGCTGGCCGAGCCCAGCGCCTACGCCTTGCCGCGCGGCATGCTGGGCGCGCTGCTGGGCTTGCAGACCTTGTCGGTGATCTATCTGCTGCTGGTGTCGATGGACCACCCCGGCATTGAAACGGGCGACGTGGCGCGCGACCTGCGCATTGTGTTCTATTTTTTGAGTACGCCATTCCTTTGCTACAAGGACATCGACAGCCCTGCCGCCTACGCGGTGCTGCAGAAGTACATCGTGGCGGCCTGCCTGTTGGTGGCCGTGCAGATGCTGCTGGAGCAGGCCACGGGCTTCAGCGTGTCGGACCCGCTGCGCAACGTGCGCCTGGGCGTCTGGGCCATTCCGTTCGGCGTGGTGTCGCTGTTGACCTTCCGACGCACCTTGAATGTGTCTGGGCCCAAGGCCTATGCGCTGACGCTCTTCATGCTGTTGGCGCTGGTGTTTTCGCTGAACCGCAGCCAGTACCTGCAATTGGCGGTGTCCGTCTTCATCGCGGTGCTGCTGGGCACGGGCCCGGAGATCCGCCGGCGCGCGGTGCTGATCTTCGTGCCGGCCGCCGTCGCGGGCGTGCTGGTGTTTGCCAGCATCGGCTACCTGGACGTCTTGGCCAACCGCATCTTCAGCGTCGAAAAGCTGGACGAGGACTCCAGCTACGGCGCGCGCATCCAGGAAATGGAAGGGCAGATGGACTTCTTCGCCGAAAGCCCGGTGTTTGGCAAAGGCGCGGGCTTTCGCAGTTGGGTCATGGGCGAAAACGGCTTCGAACTCAGCACCTTCGCGCACAACTCCTGGGCCTTCTACCTGATGAAGTTCGGCGTGGTGGGCACCACCATGATCATGCTGCCGCCCTTGCTGATCCTGCTCTTGACCTTGTTCCGACGATACGCGCACCCCGGCCTGGAAATGCACCGCCGCTACCTGCTGGCCACCGCGCCCATCTACATCTTCATTGATTCGTTGTCCGGCGGGCTGGCCTACGCGCCCAAGACCGCCTTCACCGGATTCCTGCTGTGCTACTGCCTGTCGTTGATGCGAAATGCCCAGATCATGCCCGTGCCCAGGGCGGATGCGCCCGTGGCCCGGCGCCCCACCAGCCACCGTCCGGATGCCGCGCACCGGACGCCACCTCGAGTGATACCCCATGCCTGATGTCTTGTTTGTCGCGCCAGACTTGCACGGCGGCGTCGGAAGATGCGTTGCCTTCATCGTGGATGCCTTACCGGAACAGGGCGTTGATTCCGCCCTGTTCCTGCTGCGTTCGCGCAACCGGGAATACCCCGTCTCCAACCCGAAGGTGACGCGCGCCCTGCCCATCATTGAATCGTCCACCAAGCTGCGGCTGATGCTGCCCTTTGCCTTCATGCGCTTGCTGGCGCAGATCCGCCGCGACAGGCCCGCCATCGTGTGTTCGCATGGCTTGCTGTGCAACATGCTGGTGGTGCTGGCCAGAAAGCTGATGCGCGGCAAGTTCCGCACCGTGGCCTTTGAGCACAGCAGCCCCGCCATCCACTACGGCGCGTCGAAGATGCGGCGGCTGAAGTGCTGGCTGGTCAGCCAGACGTATCGCCGGCATGACGCGGTGGTGGGCGTGTCGCGCGGCGTGAAGGAAGACCTGGTCAGCATGTTTCCGCCGCTGCGCGGCAAGGTGCATACGATCTACAACGGCGTGCCCCTGGACAATGTGCGCCGACAAGGCGCGCAGCGCACCAGCGGCGACGGCGCGGCGCCCTATCACGTCGTGGCGGTGGGTCGGCTGGAAGCCGTGAAAGACTACGCTACCTTGGTCGATGCCGCCGCCTTGCTGGACGACCCCGGCATCGCCTTCACCATCCTGGGTGAAGGCTCTGAGCATGCCGCGCTGCAAAAACGCATTGACGAACGCGCCTCGCGCAGCCCCGTCACACTGGCAGGGCACATCGACAACCCCTTTCCCGTCATCGCCAGCGCGGGCGCGTTTGTCTTGACCTCCATTCGCGAAAGCTTCGGCAACGTGCTGGTCGAAGCCTTGTGCCTGGGCGTGCCGGTGATTTCCACCGACTGTCCCCACGGCCCCGCCGAAATTCTTGATGCCGGCCGTTACGGCCTTTTGGTGCCCGTAGGCGACGCCGCGGCCCTGGCCGACGCCGTGCGCCGCCTGGCCTACGACGCCAAGATGCGCGAGCAACTGGCCGCGCAAGGCCCCGAGCGCGCCGACGCCTTTTCCCTAGAACGGCACTGCCGCAACGTCATCGCGCTATTCCAGCCGCTGATGCAACGCGGCACGCCTTGAACAGGAAGGAATCATGCAGAAAATACCGGTATCCGTGGTGGTCATGACGAAGAACGAAGAGCGCAACATCACCAAGTGCCTGAAGGCGCTGGTGGATTTTGACGAAGTCTTCGTGGTGGATTCCAACAGCACCGACGCCACCTGCGCGATGGCGACGGCGCTCGGCGCCCGCGTGTCCAACTTCCAATGGAACGGCAAGTATCCGAAGAAAAAGCAATGGTGCCTGGAACAACTGCCTTTCTCGCATCCCGTGGTGCTGTACGTGGATGCCGATGAAGAAATGACCCCCGCCCTGGCCGAGGAAATCCGTGATGTGTTGCCACGCTTTGCCGCGGGCGCGGGCGGCGCCTTCGTGCCGTTCGACTACGTGTTCTGCGGCAAGAAACTGGAACACGGCCACCGCGTCTACAAGCTGGCGCTGCTGGCGCGCAAGCAATCGCGCTTCCTCGATTACGACGACCTGGACGTGGCGCATATGTGGGAAGTGGAAGGCCACTACCAGCCGCAGGTCCAGGGCGAAACCTTTGCCTTGCGCCAGCGCATGGTGCACAACGACCACGATTCGCTTTTCCACTATTTCGACAAGCACAACCGCTATTCGGATTGGGAAGCCAACCTGCGCACCAAGGGCCTGATGAACGATCCGCGCGAAGCCAACGTGGGTGCGCGGGCCCTGCTCAAGCGCATCTTCCAGGCCATGCCCTTCAAGGCGCCGATTTCGTTCCTGCATTCCTACGTGTTCCGGCTGGGCTTCCTGGATGGCAAGGCGGGCTATGACTACGCGGTGGCGCGCGCCATGTATTACTGGCAGATCCGCATCAAGACCGAAGAGCTGCAGAAGGCGCGGCTGGCGCGCGCTGGCGAAGCCGAGGCCGAGGCCGACCCCGTGACCGGAGCCGCCAAATGAGCACGCTGCAGCAACTGGATCGCTTTGCGCTGGCGCCCGGCCAGCGTGGCCGCTCCGCGTTGACGGTGCAGCTGTGGTGGACGGTGCAGAGCACGCTGTTCCGCTGGTCGCCACAAGTGGCCTACGGGTTTCGGCGTTGGCTGCTGCGTTGCTTTGGCGCGCAAGTGGGCAAGAAGGTGCTGATCCGGCCGAGCGCCACGGTGACCTATCCGTGGAAAGTGCAGATTGGGGACTATGCCTGGATCGGCGACGACGCCGTCCTCTACAGCCTGGGTCCCATCCAGATCGGCGCGCACGCCGTCGTGTCGCAGCGCAGTTATCTATGCGCGGCTGACCATGACGCCGGCCAGCCGGACTTTCCCCTGCGCGAACGCGCAGTCCGCGTCGAGGACGGCGCCTGGGTGGCGACCGACGTCTTCGTCGGCCCTGGCGTGACCATCGGCCGCGAGGCCGTGGTGGGCGCGCGCAGTTCCGTCTTTCGCAACATGCCGCCCGCGATGATCTGCCACGGCAATCCCTGCCGTCCGGTGCGTCCGCGCATGGCGACGGCGCCATGAAAATCCTGATCTACGGGATCAACTACGCCCCCGAATTGACCGGCATCGGCAAGTACAGCGCCGAGCTGGCGGAATGGCTGGCGGCGCACGGCCACGAGGTCAGTGTGGTGACCGCCCCGCCCTATTATCCGCAGTGGCAGGTACACGACGGCTACCGCGCCGGACGCTACCAAAAGGAAGTGCGGCGCGGTGTCACCGTGCGCCGCGCGCCGTTGTGGGTGCCCGCGCGTCCCGGGGGGCTTAAACGCTTGATCCACCTGGCCAGCTTCGCGCTGTCCAGCCTGCCCTCGCTGCTGCGCGCGGCGGCAGGGCGGCCGGATTTGATCCTGGTGGTGGAACCTGCGTTGTTCTGCGCGCCGGCCGCCTGGATCACGGCGCGCCTGTGCGGCGCGCGCGCGTGGCTGCACATCCAGGATTACGAAGTGGACGCCGCGTTTGAACTGGGCCTGCTCAAGGGCGCCGGCCTGCGCGCGGTGGTCAAGCGGGCCGAACGCTGGTTGATGCGCCGCTTTGATCGGGTGTCGACGATTTCCCAGCGCATGCTGGACCTGGCGCTGGCCAAGGGCGTGGAACCTGACCGCGCGGTGCTGCTGCCCAACTGGATCGACGTCAACGCCATCACCCCACGCGGGGACGGCGGCGACTATCGCGCCGAGCTCGGCATTCCGGATAACGCCATCGTGGCGCTTTATTCCGGCAACATGGGCGGCAAGCAAGGCTTGCAGACGCTGGCGGATGTGGCGCGCCGCTTAAGCCGCGAGAGCCGGCTGTGGTTCGTGTTTTGCGGGCAAGGCCCGGAACGCGAGCCATTGGAAGCGGCGTGCGAAGGATTGGCTCGCGTGGTGTTTCTGGATTTGCAGCCGGCAGACAGGCTGGGCGCGTTGCTGAACACCGCCGACATTCATTTGCTGCCGCAACGCGCCGGCGCGGCCGACCTGGTGATGCCGTCAAAGCTGACGGGGATGCTGGCCAGCGGACTGCCCGTGGTGTGCGGCGCGGCGCGAGGAACGGAGCTTGCCGCAGTGGTGGCGCGATGTGGATTGGTGACGCCGCCCGAGGATGGCGAGGCCATGGCCGAAGCGGTGCGCAAGCTGAGCTACAACGCAGCGATCCGCGAGACGCTGGGCGCGGCGGCGCGGCTGTATGCGTTGAATAATCTGCATGTGGATGCGGTGCTGGCAGCGGCGGAAAGGGAGTTTGGGAAGGTGGTGGGGGGGAAGGAAGCGGCGGCGGTGGGGAGGTAGCGGGTATTTGAGTTGTGCGGGAGAAAGGACGGGATTTCTTTAGGAAAGAAAGGACGGGGATTTTTCTGCCGTCCTTTTTTAATTCCGGCGCTGCTTGATGGGTTTCGCGCGATCGGCGTTGTGGGTTCTGGGCAGGACCGTGCCGCGCTGCACCCATCCTACGGGCGCTGCGCCGTGGTATGTAGGATGGGTGCAGCGCGGCACGGCAACAAAAAGAACAAAATTGCCGATCGCGCGGAACCCATCTTGCAACGGTTGGCATGCGGCGAGGCTGCGGGCTTTAGCTGGGCACGTCATTCTTTGCGGGAGGCAACGTGCCGCCGCTTCTTACCAGGCCCATTTGCACGGCAATGTAGGCGGCTTCGGCCTGGTTGCGGGCGTTGAGTTTCCAGTAGAGCGTACGCGCGTGGCTCTTTACGGTGGCGACCGAGATGCCGACATGTTGGCCGATTTCCCGCATGGTTTTGCCTTGCACCAGCAGTTGCAGTATTTCTTCCTGCCGCTGCGTCAGCTCGCGTAATTCATGCAGGGGGCCTTGCGACACGCCTTGCGGCCGGCCTGCCGGCTGCGGATAGCATTCGCCGCCCGCCACCACCAGGCTGACGGCCGCGGCCAGCGCGTCGGGGCTGGAGGCCTTGGGCAGATAGCCCGCTACGCCAGCGCGCGCGCAGGTGCCCATCACCGCCGGGTCCAGCGTGGAATACAGCACCAACACCAGCCGCGGCATGAAGAACGCCATGGACTGCGAGATAAGCCCGATGTCCTGATCGGCAACGCCGCTGCAACCGATCACCAGCAGTTCCACGGGACGGTTGATCGAACTGGACATATTGAGCAGATGCGCTGGCGAAATGGCCAGGATGTCGTCGGCGTTGCGCACCCGTTCCAGCACATGCTGGATGGCGACGCGTAGCAGTGCGTAGTCTTCTATCAGTACGGTTGTCATCCCGGAGAGAACCTTGTGACACATGGCCCATGCACGGTTCCCATGACGTCGGCGCATCACGCTGCGAATAGCAGGTTATGTGCGGCGCCAGCCCCAAGGGAATCTTGCCCGCGCTATTGGATCGGCGTCGCGAGGCGTTGTAGTTCGCGCTCTCGATCCATGCTTGCGGACACAACCCATGCTATCAGCGGCACCGTTCGCTGAATCTCGTTCAGGAGGATGATTGGAGGAGGAAAACCGCACCCGGGCGGGCGCGGATACTGCGATGTATGACTTAGGCGTGTTGGTGGGGCGCACCCGGCAGCAGCGGAACAAATGGATTCCTGGCCGCCGGGCAGGCGGCGCGCCTGTCATTACCCAAGCTTGCGCCCATAGATCTGCCCGGTGTCCGACTCTCTGCCATTGTTCGGTTCATGCCATTCCAAGGTCGCACCGCGTTGCAGCGCCGCGTACACGGCTTCGCCCTTGTTCTTGACATGCAAACGCTGGTAGAGCGTGCAAGCGTGCGTCTTTGCCGTGGCGACCGAAATGTTGAGCATCCGGCTGACGGTCTTGATCGGATACCCCCTGGCCAACAGCACCAGCACCTCGTATTGACGCGGCGTGATCTGAAGCAGTTGCGCGCCAGCGCTGACCGGCATCGTGGCCTTGGCGGATGCATCATCGCCATCACGGGTGGGCAACGCGCAGACGGTAGAGGCCGGGGCCTGCAACGCCTGTTCGCTGGGAAAACACTGCCCGCCCGCCATGACCAGGCGAATCGCCGCTTCAAGGATTTCGACCGAGGCCGTCTTCATCAAGCAGCCATACACGCTGGCTCCGGGCAAACCCTGCACCGGCATCGGCAGGGGCATCACGTCCGTCAACAGCAGAATCCGCTTGGGCGTGAGGACGCGCTGAATTTCGTGCAGCGCGCTCCATGCTTCATCAGTTTCCACCGGCAATCCGTAGATCAAGAGATCGGCGCCCGCGTGCGCGCCGTCGGCCTTGGACAAGTCCGCCAAGCCCATACCCTCGATTTCCCACACATCATCCAACTTGCTGAGTATCTGCCACAACCCCAACCGCAGTAGCGGATGGGCTTCAATCAGGACCATCTTGGCCATGGTGTCCTCCCGGTTTTTCGACGGGCCTAGAAGGGATCTTCGCTGTGCTGAAGACTATTTTTTTCCAACCCTGCGGGGGTGGTCCGCAATATCCCGGAATATCTAATGAAGCCGGACCGGGACACTTGGGCTGGGCAACTTTGGTAGCCAACATAACGGATGGCATGGACCCATCTTATGGTTCGAAACCTTCAAAATCAAGACGTTTCAGGGCGATATAATCCGATAAAAACAGAAATCATTCGTTAGCCTTAATCACTCTCGTAAATACGGATGAGGCGCCCTCCTCCGCCTTTTTGCCGTTGGGGTTTCCACCAACTTCTCTGCGCCGCACGCGCTCTTCTCTCTATGACAGGCTCCGCCAGGAGGCTTGATTCGTCATGGCTTGCGCCTGATCGCGGCCAAAAAAAAGCCGCGGCGAGGCAGATGCTCTCCACGGCACGAAACCCAAGATTTGCACGGAAAAGTTCTCGATATGTTTCCGTGGACACACCGCGCCCCGGCGCGGATCGGTCACTCGCAATATAGGTAACATTTTTATTTTTGTGCCGGATGCATCATTTACTCCATATAGGCGAAGTCAAATACCGTATGCCCCCCCTGGTGGTGCCAATGGTGCATTGAAGCATGGCGTTTGCTTAAAAAGTTTGCATAGTGGATTTCGCCGTCGGTTTCGACGTAGGTCGACGGGGTCAGCTCTTCAATGCGGTTCAACGAAACCCCCTTGCCGTAGTGGCAGAAGCCTTGGTACTGGGCGCAGCGGATCACGTCTCCGCTAGGAGAGACAACGATTCCGGCGTTTCTGGCCCGCATGGGGTTACGCACGATGGGGTTGCAGGCATGCGGCGTCCACTCAGTTGAACGTGGTGAGTCCGAAAAAAATGCAAAAAGCTCGTCACAGTGGCTTTGGCCGTCAGTTCGGTCAATATTGGTTAATAACCACCAATATTCTCCATGTTTAAAAATAATGGTATCCACGGCCGATATATTGGTCATTAACGTGACATCAAGTTCCCATTTAAGCGGAAATTCAGTACATTTCCATAATTCTATACTGCGATTTCCACACGTTTCCGGAACCATGTACGTGACACCATCGAATTCAAAAATATATGGAAACGACAGGTGATAGGGTAGGTTCAAGGCGGTGCCCAATAGCCGGAAAGCCCCGTCAGAGTAGGTCGCGACCGAGATCGTGCCCTTGCGGGAAGTAAAATCGTAATCTTCAAAAAATATATACGGTTTTTTATCGTGCGTATAAACAAACGGATCTGCGAAGAACCTACCTTTTGGAGGTTGCAGCACCATGGCCTCGGATACTACCGCCTGCTGCCTTGATGACGGAAACATACCAATCCGCCATCGAATATTGCGCTTCATGATGCGCCGCACAATCAAATCACTGATTAACCACGCCTGACGCGCGATATAAGCGGCGCTGTCCCATTCGACCGGGTCGGCACGCCGCGGCCCGCTCATGATCTGCATGTCGGGGGCCGGCTCGCTCTGCCTGGCGCGGGCCAGCGCCTGCAGGGCGTCGTAGACCATGAAATTGCCCAGGCTGAATGCGCGCGCCTGATTTTTCAGCCAGAACACTTCGGTATTGAAACTGCGCTGGTCCAGCAGCTCGTCCTGCTCCGGTTCCGGCCCCACCCGCCAGAGTTTCACGGTGGTGTGGTCCTGGCGCTGGAACACTTCCCAAAAGCCCGCGTACCGGCTGGTCGACACGGCAATGTCGGAATAGCTCAGTTGCCAAACGCCCAACCGCGCCCAGCCCCTCATCTGCGTGCGCGTGGCGCAAGAGGCGCCCAGCGTGATGACCAGGTCCAGGCCCAGCGCCGCCACCGCGTCCTGCGCACCGGGCTCGGCATCGCCCGCTTCAAGCGGCAGCACCGGCACCGAGGCGGACGGCATGCGCTGGCGCATATCGCCGCAAGACAACATCTGACGCTGCTTGGCGGGCAGCATCCGGGCCTCGAAGCGCGACAGCGTGCCGAACAACGCCTTGACGCCCAGGCGCGGCGCTTTCTCGGCGCCAACGCCGTCCATCACCAACAAGGCGGAGATGTCGAAGTCCTGGCTATGGATGAGCCAGTCCACCATCTCATGCATCCAGCCGGGTTGCTCATACCCGTCAACCAACAGTCCCACTCGGTAGGTTTTCATTTGTCCCGCTCCTGTGTCAGGGCGTCTTGGGCACCCGCACCGGCCTGGCGCGCGGGGTCGCCGACGGCAGCGCCGACGCAACGCAATTAAGTCCTCGCGCTGATACTGCGGGGTTTTTCCCCTGTCTTCCAGACCACATTCATCCTAGGTCGGGCGTCCGAGGACGAACGGTTCAGCATCGTGCGCTCGCGCGAGCGGCGGCTCGTCCGACGGCGCGCGTCTTCATCCTTCCGGTCTAGTTGATCTGGTGCAGCGACACCGTGCACTAGTACGGCGGCCATGGTCACGCCGCACTTTAGGGGTAAACCCTATTGGGGATAGCCGAGTCTCGCTTCTCCTCCTTCTCTCCCGCATAATGGCTTTTAAACAAACGTTTGAATTCAACTTTATGCAAGAAATAAGAACGCCCAATACCCGCGATTCCATCCTCGACACGGCCGAAGCGCTGTTCGCGCAGCAAGGCCACGACGGCACATCGATGCGCCAGATCACTGGCGCGGCGGGCGTCAACCTGGCGTCGGTGAACTATCACTTCGGGTCAAAAGAATCGCTGGTGCAGGCGGTGTTGAAACGCCGCCTTGAAGTGCTGAACCGCGAGCGCATGCGGTTGCTGGACGAACTTGAGGCCCAGTCCGAGGGCAAACCCTTGAAGCCCTCGCAGATCGTGGACGCCTTCTTCGGCACGCTGCTGCGCCTGGCCGCGGACCCGGCCCAGGCGGGCAGCACCTTCCTGCCGCTGCTGGAACGCACCATGACCCACCCCTCCGACTTCATCCGCGCGCTGTTCGCCGAGGAATACGCCGACGTGCTCGAGCGCTACCGCAACGCGCTGTTCGCCGCGCTGCCGGATGTGCCCAAAGCCGAAATTGTGTGGCGCTTCCAGTTCATGCTGGGCGCCACGTCCTACGCCATCATCGGCACCGACCTGCTGCGCTCCGTTACAGGCTGGCAGATCGATGAATCCGAACAACCCGACAACCCCGACATGCTGCTGCCCCGACTGATGAGCTTTTTGCTGGGCGGCTTGCGTGCGCCCTTGCCGCCCGTGGCCGGCAGCTAGCCGCGGCCAGGGCAGGCACAGACCCGGCGCAGAAACCCGCGCAAACCCCGGCACCCGATCAGGCAAAAAACTGATCTCCACGGAGACAAAGAAATGAACGCAGTGATCCTCACGCTTCTCGTTATCGCGGCCCTTGCCGCCATCGTGCTGACCGTGCGGCCGCTGCGCCGGGCGCTGCTGTCCGCGCCCATCTTCAACCTGTACCGCAAGGTGCTGCCGCAGATGTCCGACACCGAGCGCGACGCCCTGGAGGCCGGCACGGTGTGGTGGGAAGGCGAACTGTTTCGCGGCCGCCCCGACTGGAGCCGTCTGCTGGCCTACCCGCGCCCGCGCCTGACCGACGAAGAACAGCACTTTCTGGATAACCAGGCCGAAACCGCCTGCCGCATGGTCAATGACTGGAGCGTCACACACGAACATCATGACCTGCCGGCCGAGGTCTGGACCTATCTGAAGACCCAGGGCTTCCTGGGCATGATCATCCCCAAGGAATATGGCGGCCTGGCATTCTCGGCCTACGCCCATTCCGAAATCGTGACCAAGCTGTCGACGCGCTCGTCCGCGCTGGCCGTGTCGGTGATGGTGCCGAACTCTCTCGGCCCCGCCGAGCTGCTGCTGCACTACGGCACCGATGAACAGAAGAACCACTATCTGCCGCGCCTGGCGCGCGGCGAAGACGTGCCGGCCTTTGCGCTGACCAGCCCCTGGGCCGGCTCCGACGCCGCCGCCATCCCCGACAGCGGCATTGTCTGCAAGGGCGAATGGCAGGGCCGCGAAGTGATCGGCATGCGCGTCACCTGGGACAAGCGCTACATCACGCTGGCCCCGGTCTGCACGCTGCTGGGCCTGGCGTTCCGCCTGTACGACCCCGACGGGCTGTTGGGCGGCAAGAAAGACCTGGGCATCACCTGCGCGCTGGTGCCGCATGACCACCCCGGCGTGGACACCGGCCGCCGCCACTTCCCGCTGAACGCCATGTTCATGAACGGCCCCACGCGCGGCACGGACGTCTTCATGCCGCTGGACTTCATCATCGGTGGCCCCGCCATGGCCGGCCAGGGCTGGCGCATGCTGATGGAATGCCTGGCCGCGGGCCGTTCGATTTCGCTGCCCTCTTCCAACACCGGCATGTCCAAGCTGACGGCGCGCGCCGTGGGCGGCTATGCGCGCGTGCGCAGCCAGTTCCGCATGCCCGTCGGCAAGTTCGAAGGCGTGGAAGAAGCGCTGGCCCGCATCGGCGGCCACACCTACATGATGGACGCCGCGCGCAGCATGACGGCGGGCGCGGTGGACCTGGGCGAGAAGCCCTCGGTGGTATCGGCCATCGTCAAATACCACGTGACCGAACGCGCGCGCCAGGTCGTCAACGACGGCATGGACGTGATAGGCGGCAAGGGCATCTGCCTGGGCCCCAACAACTTCCTGGGCCGGGCCTACCAGCAGATTCCCATCGGCATCACCGTCGAAGGCGCCAACATCCTGACGCGCAGCCTGATCATCTTCGGGCAGGGCGCCATCCGTTGCCATCCCTACGTATTGGCTGAAATGCAGGCCGCGCAAGCGTCGGACGCCAAGCAGGGGCTGACCGACTTCGACGCCGCCTTCTGGGGGCACGTGGGCTTTGTGGCCAAGAACAAGCTGCGCACCCTGGGCACCGCCTTGACCGGCGCGCGCTGGGTCAAGGTGAACGCCGACGTGGCGCCCGAGATGAAGCGCTACTACCAGTTGCTCAGCCGCTATTCGGCCGCCTTCGCGCTGTTGGCCGACACGTCGATGCTGGTGCTGGGCGGCAGCCTGAAGCGCCGCGAACGTCTGTCGGCGCGCTTGGGCGACGTGCTCTCGCAGATGTACCTGATCAGCGCCACGCTCAAGCGCTTTGAAGACGAAGGCCGCCAGGCCGCCGATGCGCCGCTTGCGCATTGGTCGATCCAGGACGCGCTGTTCAGGTTGCAGGACGCGTTCGACGGCGTGCTTGAGAATTTCCCGAACCGGTTTGTGGCCTGGAGCATGACGCGTTTGATCTTCCCCTGGGGCCACACGCAAGTGCAGCCATCTGACGCGCTGGGCCAGGACGTGGCGCGGCTGTTGATCAACCCCGGCGCCACGCGCGACCGCCTGACGTCCGGCTGCCACCTGCCCGCCACCGCCGACGAACCCGTGGGCGCGATCGAACAGGCGCTGGCCGCCACGCTGGAAGCCGAGCCCATCGACGCCAAGATCCGCGAACTCGAAAAGCGCGGCACGCTGGAAGGCAAGCCGCAAGCCAACGTGCGCGACATCGCCGATGCCGCCTACGCCGTCGGCGGCATCACCGCGGAAGAATATGCCGTGGTGAAACGCCGCAACGTCTTGCGAGATACGGTGGTGAAAGTGGATGATTTCCCCTTTGACCTTGGCGCGTCGCAGGCCAGCCGGCCGAATGCCGAACGCAAGGTCGCCTGACGGAGGAAACCGATGGCATTCAAACCGGTTTACGTCGTTGACGGCGCCCGCACACCCTTCCTGAAAGCCCGCACCGGGCCAGGTCCCTTTTCAGCGGGCGACCTGGCGGTGCAGGCCGGCCGCGCCCTGTTGCTGCGCCAGCCCTATGCCCCCACCGATCTGGACGAAGTCATCGTGGGCTGCGCCGCGCCCTCGCCCGATGAAGTCAACATCGGCCGCGTGATTGCATTGCGCCTGGGCTGCGGCAACCAAGTGCCCGGCTGGACGGTCATGCGCAATTGCGCATCCGGCATGCAGGCGCTGGATTCCGCCATTGCCAACATCCAGAGCGGCCGTTCGCAACTGGTGCTGGCGGGCGGCACGGATGCGTTGTCGCGCGCACCGCTGTTGTTTTCGGACGATATGGTGCGCTGGCTGTCCGGCTGGTATGCGGCGCGCGGCGTGGGCGCCAAGCTGGCGGCCTTGCGCGGCTTCAAACTGAAAAACCTGACGCCGGTCATCGGCCTGCTCAAGGGCCTGACGGACCCGGTGGTGGGCCTGTCAATGGGCCAGACCGCGGAAAACGTGGCCACCCGTTTCGGCATCGACCGCGCCGCCATGGACGCTTACGCGGCCAGCAGCCACCAGCGCGTGCTGGCCGCGCGTGCCGCGGGCGCGCTGGACGAAATCACCCTGCTGATCGATGCACAAGGCAAGCTGTATCCCGACGACGACGGCGTGCGCGAAGACTCCACGCCCGACAGGCTGGCCAGGCTCAAACCCGTGTTTGACAAGCCCTGGGGCAACATCACGGCGGGCAACAGTTCGCAGGTGACCGACGGCGCGGCCATGCTGGTACTGGCTTCCGAAGAGGCCGTGGCCAAATGGAACCTGCGCCCCCTGGGCCGCATTGTCGACAGCCAATGGGCCGGCCTGGACCCCGCGCAGATGGGCTTGGGCCCCGTGCATGCCGCCACCCCCATCCTGCAACGCCACGGCCTGGGCTTGAACGACCTGGACTTGTGGGAAATCAACGAAGCGTTTGCCGCGCAGGTGCTGGGCTGCCTGGCCGCGTGGCGCGACGAGGCCTATTGCCAGGAACATTTCGGGACGCCGGCATGGGGCTCGCTGGACCCCGCCAGGCTCAACGTGGACGGCGGCGCCATTGCCATCGGGCACCCGGTGGGCGCATCCGGCGCGCGCATCGTGCTGCACCTGCTTGACGCGCTGAAGCGCCGAGGCGCCAAGCGCGGCATGGCGGCCATCTGCATCGGTGGCGGCCAAGGCGGCGCGATGCTGGTTGAAACCCTGGACGAGGACCGCCCATGACGACCCTGGACACGCTTTCCCACTGGCGCCTGGACCGCGACACCGACGGCCTGGCATGGCTGACCTTCGACCGCGCCGGTAGCGCCGTGAATGCGTTGTCGGCCGACACCATGGCCGAACTGGCCGTGGTGCTGGACGCGTTGGATGCCGCCCCGCCCAAGGGGCTGATCATCCAGTCCGGCAAGGCCACGGGCTTTATCGTGGGCGCCGACGTCAACGAATTCGCCGAGCTGAACACACCGGAACAAGCGCGCGGGCTGGTGGCGCGAGGCTGGAACCTGTTCAACCGCCTGGCCGCTGTGCGCTATCCCACGCTGGCCCTGATCCAGGGGCATTGCCTGGGCGGCGGCCTGGAGCTGGCGCTGGCTTGCCGCTACCGGCTGGTGGCCGACCAGCCCGGCACCTCGCTGGCGCTGCCGGAGGTCATGCTGGGCATCTTCCCGGGCTGGGGCGGCATGCTGCGCCTGCCGCAAGTCATCGGCGCGCCCGCCGCGTTGGACATGATGTTGACCGGACGTGGCGCGGATGCCCGTCGCGCCGCCGCGCTGGGCCTGGCCGACGCGCGCGTGCCGACGCGCTTGCTGCAGGCCGCCGCGCGCCAGACCGTGCTGTCGAAAAAACCGCCACGCCGTGCGCGCGGGCTGGGCGGCTGGCTGAACCACTGGCCGTTCAAATCCCTGGTCGCCCAGCGTGCGCGCAAGCAGATCGCTGATAAAGATCCGCTGGGGCACTACCCCGCCGCACCCGCCATCGTCACACTATGGGAAAAGCATGGCGGCAACGCCTTGCAGGCCCCAGAGCTGATCGACCGCATCATTTCGTCAGACACCGCGCGCAACCTGCTGCGTGTGTTCCGCCTTCAAGAACGGCTAAAGGCCAACGGCAAGCAGCCCGGCGTGGCGCCCGCGCGCCATGTGCACGTGGTGGGCGCGGGCACGATGGGCGGCGACATCGCGGCGTGGTGCGCGCTCAAGGGCATGACGGTGACCTTGCAAGACCAGGACATGGCGCACATCGCGCCCGCCATCAAGCGCGCTGCCGCGCTGTACACGCGCCGCTTGAAAGACACCCGCCTGGCGCGCGCCGCGCTGGATCGCCTGATTCCCGACCCCGCGGGCGGTGGCGTGCCGCGCGCCGACATCATCATCGAAGCCATCAGCGAACAGGCCGACGCCAAACGCGCACTGTATGCCTCGCTGGAACCCCGCATGAAGGCCGATGCGCTGCTGGCCACCAACACGTCCAGCCTGTCGCTGGAAACGCTGCGCGCCGGGCTGGCGCGGCCCGAGCGGCTGGTGGGCATCCACTTCTTCAACCCGGTGGCAAAGATGCCGCTGGTGGAAGTGGTGCACGCAGACGGCGACAAGCATGCAATGAGCGACGCCACCGCGCGCGCCTGCGCCTTCGTAGGCCAGATCGACAAGTTGGCGCTTCCTGTCAAGAGCGCGCCGGGATTCCTCGTGAACGCCGTGCTGGCGCCCTATATGCTGCAAGCCATGCGCAGCGTGGATGAAGGCCTGGCGCCGGAAACCGTCGACGCCGCCATGGTGGCCTTCGGCATGCCGATGGGGCCGCTGGAACTGGCCGACACCGTGGGGCTGGATATCGCCCGCGCGGCGGGCGAAACCCTGGCGGACGGCGCCGAGCCGCCCCGCTGCCTGGCAGATCGGTTGGCGCGCGGCGACCTTGGCAAGAAAAGCGGCCAGGGCTTCTACACCTGGCGCGACGGCAAGCCGGTTAAAGCAGCGAAGGGAAAGACCGCCCGGGGCAAGGCCAACGACGAGCCCGCCGCCGCCCCCGATGGCCTGGCGCAGCGCCTGATCCAACCCTTGGTGGACGCCACCCGGCAGCGCGTGGAAGACGGCGTGGTTGCCGATGCCGACCTGGCCGATGCCGGCGTCATTTTTGGAACGGGGTTCGCGCCATTCACGGGCGGACCCTTGCATTACCAGGGCAGCAATGCCTGGCACCGCAGTAGAACGGCTCATGCCGATTAGACCGGCCCAACAGACAGACCGGCAGTGCAATAGAGGCAATTATCCAACTCGAGGAGGCAGTACCATGCGCAGACGTTCATTGTCCCTGAGCACCTTGTCGGCCATCGTGGTCGGCCTGGGCGCGTCCGCAACGTCCTACGCCGCCGGTTTTCAGCTCTTGGAGCAGAATGCCAGCGGCCTGGGCAACGCTTACGCAGGCTCGGCGGCAAATCCGGAAAACGCGAGCATCATCTACTACAACCCGGCGGGCATGACGTATCTGCCGGGCGTCAACGTATCGGGCGGTGTCAATTTCATCAAGCCGTCGTTCAAGTTCAAGGACAACGGCGACAGCCGCAACCCCACCGCTCCCGGCTTGCCGGGTTCGGGGCTAAACGGCTCGGTGCCCACGGGCGGCAACGGTGGCGACGCGGGCAACCTGGGCGTGGTACCCAACCTTTACGCCTCTTGGCAGTTGAATGAGCAGTGGTACATCGGCCTGGGCATCGGCGCCCCCTTCGGCCTGATGACCGAATACGACGACGGCTGGGTGGGCCAGTACCACTCCAACAAGTTCGAGATCAAGACCATCAACGTGAACCCCTCGATTGCCTACAAGGTGAACGAGAAATTCTCGATGGGCTTCGGCCTGAACTGGCAGCACATCGACGCCAACTACAAGAAGAAAACGGTGGTGCCGATTGCCGGCCTGCCAGTCGCCACCAACGGCGACGCCGACCTGAACCTGAAGGGCGACGCCTGGGGCTGGAACGTCGGCTTCATGCTGCAACCCACGGAAGACACCCGCATCGGCCTGTCGTACCGTTCAAAGATCAAGCACACCGCCAAGGGCGATACCGACATCACCAACATCGGCCCCACCGGGCAATCGGTGTCGTTCGACGCCAAGGCCTCGGTGGACCTGCCGGATACGCTGATCCTGAGCGCCGCGCATCAATTGAACGAACGCTGGGAACTGCTGGGCGACGTGTCGTGGACGGGTTGGAGCAGCATTCCCGAGCTGAAAATCCGTAACTCCGGCCCGGGCGCGCGCGACGATGAACTGCCCCTGAACTTCCGCGACACCTGGCGCATCGCCGTGGGCGCGAACTACAAGTTCGCCCCGGCCTGGAAGTGGAAATTCGGCTTGGCGTATGACCAGTCGCCAGTCCACAACGAAGCCGACCGCCCCACGTCCCTGCCCGATAACAATCGCTACTGGTTCTCGACCGGCGTACAGTGGGAAGCCACCAAGAGCACCACACTGGACCTGGGCTACACCTATCTGTACCTGCGCGACACGGACATCGACACCACGTCCGGCAGCGCGGCGACCAAGGGCCGCGTAGCAGGCACCTATAACAGCAACGCCCACATCGTCGGCCTGCAACTGACGTCCCGCTTCTAGGCTTGCACGGGCGGGCGGCCGCGCGCCGCCCCCCCGTTTTTTGAAGGAGATTCCCCTTGAGCAAGTTCGTCGTCAAACACGTTGCCGTCCTGGGCGCCGGCGTCATGGGCGCGCAGATCGCCGCCCACCTGGCCAATGCCGGCGTGCCCGTCACGCTGTTCGACCTGGCCGCATCCGAAGGCGACCGCAACGGCATCGTCAACAAGGCCCTGGCCGGCCTGAAAAAGCTGGAACCCGCACCGCTGGCCGGCGCGGCCCGCATCGCCCTGATCACCCCCGCGAACTACGACGACCACCTGGACGCGCTGCGCGGCTGCGACCTGGTCATCGAAGCCATCGCCGAACGCATGGACTGGAAGACGGCGCTTTACGAGCGCATTGCCCCGCATGTGTCGCCCGACGCCATCGTTGCGTCCAACACGTCCGGCCTGTCGATCGACGCGCTGGCCAACGCCCTGCCCGCAAGCCTGCGTGAGCGCTTCTGCGGCATCCATTTCTTCAACCCGCCGCGCTACATGCGGCTGGTGGAAATCATCGCCACATCACATACGCAACTGGTCGTGCTGGACCAGTTGGAAACCTGGCTCACGTCCACGCTGGGCAAGGGCGTGATCCGCGCGCTGGACACGCCCAACTTCGTGGCCAACCGCATCGGCGTGTTCTCCATCCTGGCCGCCATGCATCACACCGCGCGCCTGGGGTTGGGCTTTGACGAAGTCGACGCGCTGACCGGTCCGAAGATCGGCCGCCCCAAGAGCGCCACCTATCGCACGGCCGATGTGGTCGGCCTGGACACCTTGGCCCACGTGGTGGGCACCATGGAAAAGAACCTGCCCGATGACCCCTGGCACCGCTACTTCGCGCTGCCGGCATGGCTGTCGGCCCTGATCCAGAAAGGCGCGCTGGGCCAGAAGACCGGTGCGGGCGTCTACCGCAAGCAAGGCCGAGACATCCTGGTGCTGGACCTGAAGGCGCAAGACTACGTGCCCAGCGCCGGCAAGCTGGCCGATGAGGTCGCCGCTCTCTTGAAGGAACGCAACCCCGCCAAGCGCTTTGCCGCGCTGCGCGCCAGCGAGCACCCGCAGGCGCAGTTCCTGTGGAGCCTGTTCCGCGACATCTTCCACTACAGCGCCGTGCAGCTTGAACACGTGGCCGACAACGCGCGCGACCTGGACCTGGCCATGCGCTGGGGCTTCGGCTGGGCGCAAGGCCCGTTTGAAACCTGGCAGGCCGCAGGCTGGCAGGACATTGCCGCCGCCGTAGCTGAAGACATCGCCGCCGGCCGCGCCATGAGCAACGCGCCCCTGCCCGCCTGGGTGCAGGAATCTGACCGCCAGGGCGTGCATGCGCCGCAGGGCTCGTATTCCGCGCGCACCGGCACCTTGCATCCGCGTTCTTCATTGCCGGTGTATCGCCGCCAGTTGTTCCCCGAGCGTGTCTTCGGTGAAGGCCCGGACGACCGTGGCGTCACCGTGTGGGAAAACGAAGGCGTGCGCTTGTGGAACCTGCCGGACGTGGATGCGGGCATCGCCATCCTGTCCGTCACGTCGAAGAACCACACGCTGGGCGGCGAAGTATTGGAAGGCGTGCTGCAAGCCGTGGCGCGCGCCGAACGTGATTTCGACGGCCTGGTCATCTGGCATGAACCGCCCTTTGCCGTGGGCGCCAACTTGCAGCAAGTGGTGCAGGCGTGCGCCGAGGGCCAGTTCGACATGCTGGAAGCCATGGTCGAAAAATTCCAGCGCGCGTCGCAGTCGTTCAAGTATGCGCAGATTCCCACCGTGGCCGCCGTGCAGGGCATGGCGCTGGGCGGGGGCTGCGAATTCCTGATGCACGCGTCGCACCGCGTGCTGGCATTGGAAAGCTATATCGGCCTGGTGGAAGCGGGCGTCGGACTGATTCCCGCAGGTGGCGGCAGCAAGGAATTCGCTGGCCGCGCGGCCGCGCTGGCGGCCAAGACCGCCACACCGGGCGAAGTCTTCCCGTACCTGCAACCCGTCTTCCAGACCATCGCCATGGCGCAGGTGGCCAAGAGCGCGCTGGAAGCGATCGACGCGGGCTTCGCGCGCGAACACGACATCGTGCTGTTCCACCCGGACGAGCTGCTGTATGTGGCCATCGGCCAGGCTCGGGCCGCGGCCCAGGCCGGCTACACGCCACCGCCGCGCCTGTCGAACATTCCGGTAGCGGGCAGGAACGGCATCGCCAACTTCGAGATGGTGCTGGTCAATATGCGCGAAGGCGGCATGATCAGCGCGCACGATTACCGCGTGGCGCGCAGCGCCGCCGTGGCCCTGTGCGGCGGCGAGGTCGAAACCGGCACGAAGGTGGACGAAGAATGGCTGTTGGCGGTTGAGCGCCGCGAATTCGTTGCGCTCTTGCGCACGCCTGAAACCCAGGCCCGCATCCGCCACACGCTGGAAACCGGCAAGCCGTTGCGCAACTGAGGAAAGCATCATGACCAAGCAGATACAAGACGCCTACATCGTCGCCGCCACGCGCCTGCCGGTGGGCAAGCGCAACGGCGCCTACATCACCACGCGCCCCGACGACATGCTGGCCGCCGCGCTGAACGGCGCGCTGGCGCAAGTGCCGGCGCTGGACACCGCGCGCATCGAAGACGTGATTGCCGGCTGCGCCATGCCGGAAGCCGAACAAGGCATGAACGTGGCGCGCATCGGCCTGCTGCTGGCGGGCCTGCCGCAAAGCGTGGCGGGCGTGACCGTCAACCGCTTCTGCGCATCGGGCTTGCAGGCGGTGGCGGACGCCGCCGCGCGCATCCGCATGGGCGAGGCCGACATCATGATCGGCGCGGGCACCGAATCCATGAGCGCCATGCCGCAGATCATGGGCAACAAGGTGTCGATGAACCCCGAGATCTTCGCCCACGACGAAAACATCGGCATGGCCTTCGGCATGGGGTTGACCGGTGAAAAAGTGGCTGAACGCTGGAAGGTGTCGCGAGAAGACCAGGACGCCTTCGCGCTGGCTTCGCACCAGAAGGCCTGCGCCGCGATCGCGGCCGGCCATTTCCGCGCAGAAACCACGCCGTATGAAGTGGTGTCGCACTTGCCGGACGGCGCCAGCGGCGCGGTGCGCGTGGTGCGCCGCCTGGTGGAAGTGGACGAAGGCCCGCGCCCGGACAGCAGCGCCGAAGCCTTGGCGCGGCTACGTCCCGTGTTCTCGACGCGCGGCAGCGTCACGGCCGGCAATAGCTCGCAGATGTCCGACGGCGCGGCCGCCGTGGTGCTGGTGTCCGACCGCATCCTGCGCGAATTCAACCTGAGCCCGCTGGCGCGCTTCGTCAGCTTCGCGGTGGCCGGCGTGCCGCCCGAGGTGATGGGCATCGGCCCCGTGGCGGCCATCCCCAAGGTGCTGGAACGCGCCGGCATCACGCAAGACGCGCTGGACTGGATCGAGCTGAACGAGGCCTTCGCGGCCCAATCGCTGGCGGTGATCCGCGAACTGAAGCTGGACCCCACCAAGGTCAACCCGCTGGGCGGCGCCATCGCGTTGGGCCACCCACTGGGCGCCACCGGCGCGATCCGCACGGCCACCATCACGCACGGCCTGCGCCGCACGGGCGGCAAGTACGGGTTGGTCACCATGTGCATTGGCACCGGCATGGGCGCGGCCGGGCTGTTCGAAGCGATGTGATGTCTGGCGCAATCCTGCAAACCCTTCCCGCGACATAAGCCGGCATGCCCAGCATGAAGCCCTATTGGTTCAAGAACCTGTCGCCAGCATGGCGCGCGCGCCTGATGCGGGTGGGCTTCAACCTGCATCCGGCGTTTCGCGCCACCGGCGGCCGCGTGATGCATGTGTCGCCGGACTTCCTGCACATCCGCATCAAGCTGCCGCTGTTGCGGCGCACGCGCAATATCGTGGGCTCGATGTACGGCGGGTCGCTGTTCGCGGTGACGGACGGCGCCCACCCCACCATGCTGATGTCGGCGCTCGGCCCGGACCACATCGTGTGGGACAAGGCGGCGTCCATCCGCTTTCGCAAACCCGCCTACACGACCTTGTATGCCGACTTCCGGCTGCCGCCCGGAGAAATCGCCGACATACGCGATGTGCTCGCGCGCGACCACGAAACCACCCGCTCCTACACGGTGGAATTGAAGGACAAGGACGGCGTGGTCTACGCCGTGGTGGAACGCACCATCTATATCGCGGACAAGAAGTTCTACAAGCGAAAGAACACAGGAGGAGACTCATGCAACGCATCTCTGGAGGGCGATACACCGCCCTGAGCCTGATCCTTGCCGCCAGCCTGGCGCTGGGCCCCGCGTTCGCCGCCGACATGGAGGTTGGCGGCCAGCGCGTGCCCGAACACCTGAGCGAGGGCGGCCGCACGCTGGTGCTCAACGGCGCGGGCCTGCGCACGAGATTCGTCGTGAAGGTCTACGTGGCCGCGCTGTACGTCACCACGAAAAGCCACGATGCGTCGGTGCTGATCAACAGCACGGAACCCCGTCGCATCCGCCTGCAACTGCTGCGAGACGTGGACAGCGAGAGCCTTGACGACGCCCTGCAGGAAGGCCTGCGCGACAATACGCCGCCGCCGGAACTGGCAAGGCTTAAGGCATCCACCGAACGCCTCAAGAGCCTGGTGGCCGATCTGGGCATTGCCCGCGAGGGCGATGTGGTCGACCTGGACTTTGACGCCCGTGGCGTTGCCGTGACCCACAACGGCAAGCCACGCGGCCGCGTCGACGGCCCCGATTTCGCCCGCGCCTTGCTCCGCGTCTGGCTGGGCGACAAGCCCGCGCAGACTTCCCTGAAGACGGCCCTGTTGGGCAACTAGGCGGAACCGCACACAATGGAA
This sequence comes from Achromobacter sp. JD-1, assembly GCF_038594925.1. Taxonomy (NCBI): domain Bacteria; kingdom Pseudomonadati; phylum Pseudomonadota; class Betaproteobacteria; order Burkholderiales; family Alcaligenaceae; genus Achromobacter; species Achromobacter sp. JD-1. The sequence continues at coordinate 218,761 of NZ_JBCGCS010000011.1, forward strand.
CGAATCTGGCACAAGAGCTATCCCGCGGGCGTACCCGCGGAAATCGAGATAGACGGGGTGACCACACTGGTCTCGGTCGTGCGGGAAAGTTGCCGCCGCTATGCGGACAAGACCGCGTACCTGAGCATGGGCAAAGCGATCAGCTACGCCGAACTGGACGAATTGACGCGCGACTTCGCCGCCTGGCTGCACGCCCAGGGCCTGGGTAAAGGCGACCGCGTTGCGCTCATGATGCCCAACCTGCTGCAATACCCCATTTGCCTGTTCGGCGCCTTGCGCGCTGGCTGCGTCGTGGTCAACTGCAACCCGCTCTACACCCCGCACGAGCTTGAACACCAGTTGGTGGACTCGGGCGCGCGCGCCATCGTGGTGGCGGACAACTTCGCGGCCACCGTGGAAAAGGCACTGACCGCTGCCGGGCAAGGCAGCACGGTCAAACATGTACTGGTGACGTCCATCGGCGAAATGCTGGGTCCGCTTAAAGGCCGGCTGGTGGATTTCGTCATCCGCCGCGTCAAGCGCATGGTGCCGGCGTGGTCCTTGCCGCACCATGTGCGCCTGGGCGATGCGTTGCGCGCGGGCCGGCAGGTGCCGTTTGCCGAAGTGCCGCTGAACCAACGCGATCTGGCCTGCCTGCAATACACGGGCGGGACCACCGGCGTGGCAAAGGCCGCGATGCTGACGCACGGCAATCTGGTGACAAACGTGAACCAGGCTCATGCCTGGATCAGGCCGCTGGTCACAGACGGCGAAGAGTGCATCGTGACGGCCTTGCCGCTGTATCACATCTTTGCGCTGACAGCGAACTGCCTGACGTTCATGAAGATCGGCGCCAGCAACCTGCTGATCATCAACCCGCGTGACATTGCCGGGCTGATCAAGGAAATGAGCCAGGTGCCATTTTCGGCATTCACCGGCGTCAATACCTTGTTCAACGCGCTGCTGAATCATCCCGATTTCGCCAAGCTGGATTTTTCGCGCCTGCGCCTGACAATGGGCGGAGGCATGGCGGTACAGCGTGCCGTGGCCGAGCGTTGGCGCGCGGTCACGGGCAAGCCGCTGGCGCAGGCCTACGGGCTGACCGAGACGTCACCCGCCGTCACCGTCAACCCGCTGGACGTCAAGGTATTCACCGGGTCCATCGGCTTGCCCGTGCCATCCACCGACATTTCCATCCGCGACGATGACGGCGTGGAACTGGGTGTAGGGGAAACGGGGGAAATCTGCGTGCGCGGTCCCCAGGTCACCCAGGGCTACTGGAACCGCCCCGACGAAACCGCGCTGGTGATGACCCCTGACGGCTATCTGCGCACGGGCGACGTCGGCTACGTGGACCAGGACGGCTATGTGTTCCTGATCGACCGCAAGAAAGACATGATCCTGGTGTCGGGCTTCAACGTGTATCCCAACGAAGTCGAGGACGCCGCCGCGCTGCACCCCGGCGTGCGCGAAGTGGCCGCGGTGGGGGTGCCGGACGAACGCTCGGGCGAAGTGGTCAAGCTATATGTGATCCGCAAGGACCCCGAGCTGGATGCCGAAACGTTGATCGCCCATTGCCGCACGCACCTGACGGGCTACAAGGTGCCGCGCCAGGTGGAATTCCGCGATGATTTGCCGCGCACCAACGTGGGCAAGATCCTGCGGCGGGAATTGAAACCCGACGCTGCCCCGCAAGTGGAAAAGCAAAGCGCCGGCCAGGGTTGAAACCCCCCACGGCTTTTGCGCCAGCCGTAGCAGTAGGATGGGTGGAGCGCGGCAAGGCAACAAAAAGAACGAAACCGCCGATCGCGCGAAACCCATCAAGCAGCACCCCTATTCTTCCGCAGCCTTCCCACACAGCAACCATTGCAAGATGGGTTCCGCGCGATCGGCGTTGTGGGTTCTGGGCATGACCGTGCCGCGCTGCACCCATCCTACGGGCGCCGCGCCATGCCATGTAGGTTCTATGGTTTGGCGCAAGCCTGGCTGGCCATAAAGAGGTTTACATCGAAGGGTTTGCGCGATTTCCATACG
>NZ_JBCGCS010000110.1:0-531 GCF_038594925.1 Achromobacter sp. JD-1
GACGGCACCCTGATGGCCGGCCGCGACGTCAAGCTTGCGGCCGACGGCGACATCAACAACAGCGGCACCATCGGCGCGCGCGACGCCACCGTCATGACGGCCGCCAACATCGTCAACCAAGCCGGCGGCCTGATCCAGGGCGCCGTCGTCAACCTGGCTGCACGCGAGGACCTGACCAACCTGGTGTCGCTGATCAAGGGCGACAACGTCGCGCTGTCGGCGGGCCGCGACATCGCGCTGACATCCACATCGGCATCGGAAAACAACGGCGCGACCTGGGGTTCGTACATCTCGGGCGTGTCGCGCGTGGACGCCGGCAACCTCAGCATGCAGGCGGGTCGCGACCTGACCCTGACGGCGGCGCAAGTCACCGCCAAGGACGACGTGCGTCTGCAAGCGGGCCGGGATATCAATCTGGCCACGCTGGAGGAGAGCCACGGCGAATCGCTGGTGCGCAACAAGAAGAATCGGCATGACCTGAGTACCAGCAAGGAAATCGGTTCAAGCATTGCCGCTGATGGCAACGTCACG
>NZ_JBCGCS010000111.1:0-504 GCF_038594925.1 Achromobacter sp. JD-1
TATACGGCAGCGCCACGTCGCGCGCCACCCACTGTAGCGGTGCGCCCGCGCGTTGCAAGAAACCGGTGCGCAACACGTCGTGACGCGCCAGCGCCGACGCCCATGCGGACCGGAAGCGTTCCACGTCCAGCCCGTCGATGTCCACGCGCAACTGGTTCACGTAGGCCGGGACTTCGTCTTCGCCCGATGCCGCATCCCACACGCTGTGGAACAGCATGCCCGCCTGCATCGGCGTCACCGGGTAAAGGTCTTGCCATTGGTGTGCCGGCGCGGGAATGTCCAGCGCGCGCAGGCCCTCCCAAGTCAGGCCCGCCAACGGGAAGTCCGATGGCGTCACGCCGTGGACACCGCTGACGCAATGCGCCACCAGCACGCGCAAGGCCGCTTCGTACTGTTTGGCAAGCGCTTGCATGCGGGTGGGATCGTGACGCTTGCTGCTGTAGCCCAACGAAATGCTTAGCTGGCCGTCGTGTACGTGGCCGTTAAAGGTCAATTCGTGGATCA